>JAUUDE010000053.1 GCA_030826915.1 Thiomicrospira sp. | reverse complement strand
TCTTGTAGGTAATATCCAATCGCTTAGCCACATCACTAATTGTGTGACCACGTTCAGTCACTTGTTTTACGGCTTGAATTTTAAACTCGTCGGTATAACGTTTATTGCTCATTTTAAACACCTCATTTTTACGCTAATTATTTAGCTATAAAGTGTCTAGTGTTTTAGGACCGTACCAATAGGCCCTTTTTGACCGTCAATACCGACTGAAACAGGCATATTATCATCACCACCTATGGTTAAAGCGTGGCAACTGGCGCAAGATAATTTTCCATTACCTGATAGTCGAGTGTCATGATAAAGGCGATTACCTAAATCCACTTTTGCAGTATTTAAATTTAGGCTTTCAACATCAGGAAGCGGTTAGTTAAATTTGTTACGTGAACTTTCAACAGCATAGCTTAACAAAAAAGGCTCATAAGCCGTTTTTTCAAAGTTTTTTTGGTTTGAATTATCTTCTTCACAACCGACTAAGCTCATAGCTATGGCAGAGATAAAAAAAGTACTAAAAATAGCATTTTTCATATTAACGTCCGAATGATTAACTGTTAGATTAATTTCACTCGTAGGTTTAATAACGAGCTTAATTCTCTATTTCTGATAAAACATGACCTAAAAGCTCTGTTAAACGATCATTTTCAGAATAGTCTACAGGGCAGTCAATAATGGTTACGGTTGGTGTTTTCAAAGCGGTCTCTAAAGCAGGTAATAACTCTGTTGCTGCTTTTATACGAACGCCAGTCGCACCAAATGATGTTGCGTAATCAACAAAATTTGGATTTTTAAAATCAATATAAGCCGAACGCCCAAAACGACGTTTTTGCTTCCATTCAATCAAGCCATATTGGCTATCATTCCAAATAAGAATGATAATTGGGGTATTGCAGCGCAAGGCTGTTTCTATCTCTTGCGAGTTCATCATGAAGCCCGCATCTCCAGTAACAGCAACAACACTTTTGTTTGGGTACGCAAGTTTTGCCGCTATTGCTCCAGGCACAGCAATCCCCATGCCAGCAAAACCATTGGAGATAATACAGGTATTAGGTTCATCACAACGGAACATACGTGCCATCCACATCTTGTGGGAACCTACGTCACTTATCGCAATATCTTCGGATTTCATCGCAGTACGTAAATCCCAGATAATTTTTTGTGGCAACATGGGCCAAGCATCGCTTTTACGGCAACGATTCATCTCTTGAATCATTGCATCACGTAAATGAAAGTCGATATTGCTTGAATCAATAGGGGTGTCAAGGATTTCGCTTAAAGAATCACCTAAAGCGGCAAGATTGGCACCTATATTGCCAATTAGTTCAATTTCAGGAATATAACGGTTGTCAACTTCCGCTTTTTTTGTATCTATGTGAATAATAGTGTGTTGACGATTTGGGTTCCACAGGTGTGGGTGGTATTCAACCATATCAAACCCAACACAGATGATTAAATCGGCTTTTTCAAATCCTGCGTTTTCATAATCACCCTTTTGTAGCCCAGCCGTTCCCATTGCCATATCTGAATAAAAAGGAATAATCCCTTTAGCCATAAACGTATTTACAACAGGAATCTTGTGATGTTCTATAAAGCTTTCAATGTCTTTACCTGCTCGTGAACGTACTGCACCATTACCTACTAATATTAGTGGGTTTTTTGCTTCTTTAACTAGTATTGCGGCTTGTTTGAGTAACCCTTTTGCTGCATAGGTCAAACGGTTAGTACTAACGGGAAGTGGCAGTTCATCGGTAGACATTTCTGTGATGTTTTCAGGTAAATCTATAAAGGTAGCACCCGGTTTTTCAGCTTGCGCTAATTTAAATGCTTTACGTACCACTTCAGGAATAGTTTCTGGTTCTAAAACTTGGGTAGAGTATTTGGTGATGGGTTTAAACATGCTTACCAAATCAACCACCTGATGCGATTCTTTATGTAAACGTGTGGTACCAGCTTGGCCAGCAATCGCAACTAAAGGAGCATTATCCATATTGGCATCAGCTACACCTGTAACTAAGTTGGTTGCACCAGGTCCTAGGGTGGATAAACACACACCAGGCTTACCTGTTAAACGTCCATAGACATCCGCCATGTACGCCGCACCTTGTTCATGGCGAGTAGTAATAAATTTTATTTTAGAATCGAGTAGGGCATCCATTATGTCTAGATTTTCTTCACCAGGAATACCAAAAATGTATTCCACATTTTCGTTTTCAAGACATTTTACAAATAGGTTAGCCGCTTTCATTTGGTGCTCTCTTTATTCTTTAAATTGATAAGTTTAGACGGTTTGCACGCAATGGTGAATGCAAATCAATATGAATATAATATTACAGTAAAAGTATTTAGATGATAAACGGAAACGACCAGGCCTAGTAGGTTATATTGAGAATTTTGTGAGGTTGGAGTGTAAAGGACTGATATTGAATTTAATAATAGTAAGAAGGTTAATTAGCGCTATGCAAGATTGGTATATCTTGCATATGCTAAGTTCGAATATTATTTATTGACAAGTTGGTTGATGTTAGACCACATTTTTTTACGGCTACCAGCCATTCCAACATCGGTTAAGTATTTGCCGTTAACTACAAGAGAAGGCACACCTTCTACACCGTAAGCACGAGTCAGTTTTGCTGCTTTACGCACCAGTTGATCAACCTTAAAGCTTTTAAAAGTAGCAATAAAATCGGATTCTTTTACACCAAACTGGGTAAAGAATTTTGCAATCGCTTCTGGTGTAAAAAGTTCCTTTTTGTCTTTATGCAAGGCATCAAAAAAGGCCATATGTGATTTATCTAAAACGCCTAATTCTTGGGCTGTGTAGTAAACACGACCCATAAAGATCCAATTAGGATGATTAAATACAACAGGCATACGTTCAAAATGAATATCTTTAGGTTTGGATTCTAACCATTCATGCAGGCTAGGCTCTAAATGGTAGCAATGCGGGCAAGTGTAGCCAAATATTTCAACTACTTTTTTAGGGTATGGTGCCGTTGGTTGAGGTTGTGGAACAAGTTTGTATTCAACACCTTGTTCTAAACCAAAATCATCAGAAGCCAATACTGAAAAACTGCTTGTGGTTAAAAGTCCAGTTAACCCAGTTAATCCAGCTAAAAATGCTCTACGTTGCATAATTCATTCCTTTCGTTATTTTGAGACTACTACATAAGTGAAATGCAAAAGTCCCAAGGTATTTAAACGCTTAGTTAACTAGTCTTTAAAGTTCACCGTAAGAGTGCAAGCCTGATAGGAACATATTTACTCCTAAGAAAGCAAAGGTAGTAACTAGCAAACCAATTAGAGCCCACCAAGCCATTGGTGTTCCACGCCAGCCTTTAGACATACGGATATGTAACCAAGCGGCATAGTTAAGCCAGACAATCAGTGCCCAAGTCTCTTTTGGATCCCAAGACCAATAACCACCCCAAGCTTCGGCTGCCCACATAGCACCTAGAACGGTTGCAATGGTAAAGAAAGCAAAACCTAAAGCGATGTTTTTGTACATTAAGTCATCCATTAACTCCAGTGATGGCATGCGTTTTACAAATGCACTGTTTGGATTTTTAGCAGCCACTTTAGCAGTGATTAAATACGCTAAACCTACCATCGCGGCAATAGAGAAGGTTCCGTATCCAACAAAGTTTGCAGGTACGTGAATTTTCATCCACCAGCTTTTTAATGCAGGAACTAAAGGTTGAATAACATGTGCTTGTTTATCAAATGTATACCAAAGAATAAAACCAACTGCGGCACTGATAACCAGCATAACAAAACCACCAAGGTTTTTAGTTTTATACTTTTGTTCATAGTAAAGGTAGATAAGCGCAGTCATAACAACAAATAAAATAAATACTTCATATAGGCTACTAACTGGAATATGACCATAATCAATATTAATAATATAAGATTCACGCCAGCGTACCATCATGCCAACTAAACCAAATACAGCGGCAGACCAAACCATAGAGGTAGCGACATTATTAGCAAAATCCGATTTTTTAAATAAACCAATAAAATACGTGACCATTGCAAAGATAAATAGGGCGTTCATCCACATAAATGCCGATTGGCTGGAAATGAGGTATTTTAAGAAAAATGCTTGTTCATTCGCTTCAAAGACATTGCCATGATTAGCATAGGTCCAAATGGCTAAAACACTCAAAAGAGAGGTAACAACGGTGACAGTTTGCATACTTGGCCACATACGACCCAAGATGATTAGACCTGCTGAGACGCCGATTAAAATACCGGTGTCATATTCATTCATGTGGGTGCCATATTCGTTCCAGGCAAAAATACTTCCTAGTATTACGAAAAGGGCCCAAGCAACATCTCGTATAGTTAGGGAGAACTTATTTGAATCTTTAAATTCGTCCATATAGTTTTCAGTTTGCATAATAGTAGCCTTGCTTATTATTAAGATTATTCCGGATTATGGTTTTAAGTTTTTTTATTATAGTCTTGAATTTTGTTTACTAACAATTCAAATTCTTTAGTGGTCTCAGGTAAATTCTTATTATCTTTGGCGGCAATGGTGACTTCTGAACCTAGTTCATCATTGTTTTTGTCTTTTGGTTCTATATGAATCCAAGTACGGCGTTGTCTTACATAGAACAAGAAGAAAACCCCAATTATTAATATAGCACTACCAAAATAAACAACATCTTTACCAGGAGATTTTGTGATTTGTAACCCTGTTGCTTGTATCTGTTTAAAGCTTTCTATTTCAAAATACATTGGTGGTCCATATGCCGACAAACCTGAAATTGTATTTAAAGCATCTTCAAACCAAGTTTTATCAAATTCAGAAATATCGTCATCGTAAGTTTTAACCACACCCTCTTTCATTAAGACATCCATATATAAGGTCTGTAATGCAAGACTGGTTTGGTTAAAATAGTAGTCGGACACTTTTTGACGATCCGCCTCAGGGACATTTTTGTTTACAAACCCTTTGATTCCTTCAAAACCTTTACTTCGGAAAAGAATTAATAATTGCTGTAACAACTTTGTCTGCACATCATAAGTTTGTTGAGACATACTTGGATCTTTTGGATACAGTTTGTTAAACAGTTTCTTTGTTGTTAGTGGGTTATTAACGGCTGCTAAAAACTTAAAGAATCGGTCTTTTTTACGGTTTGCATCTGCTGGTATAAACAAGTATCTAAACGGTTCAGCATTGCTGGTTCGCATACCTGTCATAAAGAAGTAACGACCTTCTTGTTTAGAAGGCAGCATATAGTTTTCATATTCCCAAGCCTTACCTTGTTCATTACGAACTTTAAAGATAATGGTTGGGCCATTGTTATGCATTTTGTGACCTGTTAATTTAAATTCTTCTTCAGTTGCAGGCACAATATTGTGCATTTTAAAATCATTAAATTCGGCTTTAAACGTACCTGCAGGTGTTTTTAAAGGCTCAATAGAATTCACACTGGTATCAATGTTAATTGCATTTTCTATTGGAGATAAAAGAGG
>JAUUDE010000023.1 GCA_030826915.1 Thiomicrospira sp. | reverse complement strand
GGGGGGAATGACTGCTTCAGTACGTCAAAATGCTGACAATGCATTACAAGCAAAAGAAAAAACATCTGATGCGCACACAAAGCTTGAAGATGGTTTGAAAACTATGGAGCAAGCATTGACTTCAATGGATGCCATGTCTGAAGCAAGTCAAAAAATTAATGATATTACTACTTTGATTGATGGTATTGCATTTCAAACCAATTTATTAGCTTTAAATGCGGCAGTAGAAGCAGCTCGAGCTGGGGAACACGGTCGTGGGTTTGCTGTAGTAGCAGGTGAAGTACGTAACCTTGCTGGAAAATCGGCAGAAGCGGCTGGTGATATCAAACACCTTATCGAAAATAGCGTAAAAATTAGCGAGCAGAGTGGTCTATATGTTCGCCAAACCAGCGAAGTATTAATCAACATAAACTCCTCAATGAAGGAAGTAACGCAAATGATTACAGATATTTCCGGAACCAGTGAAGAGCAAGCACGTGGCGTTGAACAGGTTAATGCAGCTATCGCTTCTATGGATGAGATAACGCGACGTAATTCAGGTGTTGTAAATGATGTTGCTAAATCGAGTGAAGAACTACTGAGTGATGGGGATGTGCTTAAAGAGCAAGTAAATCTTTTTACCGTAGACAGCGTAGTCGCGAATCGAGTCAACAAAATCATTCACTCAAAAACAGCCATAAAATTCGAAAAAATGGTTGAGGCACACTTAGCATGGAAAGGTAAAATTCGCGGCTTTGTTGAAGGTATTGATATTGGTGTCTCTTATGCAACCGCTACAGACCATACCTCTTGTATTTTAGGTAAGTGGTATTATTCGGAAGGTCAAGAATATATGCATTTACCATTAATGCAAGAACTTGGTGAAGAGCATCATATGCAAATGCACCAAGGTATTAAAACCGTTATGGATGCCAAGTCGGTTGATGATTTAGAAGGTGTTAAGAAAGGTTTAAATATGGTTGATAAGCAAAGTGAGAGGGTTGTAGATATTTTTATCGCCTAATCGATCAGGTCGTTTAGTTTGTTTTAACAGATCCCTTTGTGTATGTAGGTCGCATTTGCGGCCTTTTTTGTATGTCTTTTAAGCACTCAGCCTATGTAAAACATTATTTAAAACTATTTGCCTGTGGTTTAAGTTGAAGCAATAAGAACAGAATGGTGGCCATCATGACAATGGCTGGTCCTGTTGGAAGATCAATATAGTATGAAGACATTAGGCCTCCCACAATAGAAATACAACCAATAAGGATGCTAAACAATAGCATCTGTTCTGGCGATTGGGAGAGTTTTCTTGCCGCAGCCGCAGGAATAATCAACAGCGACGTAACTAATAACACACCGACAATTTTCATAGATAAGGCAATCATAAAGGCCAGTAGCAAGACAAATTGTAGCTGAACTCTTTTGATTGGAGTCCCTTCAACCTGGGCAAGTTCTGGATTAAGGGTAATATTGAGCATGGATTGCCAATGCTTTAGGTAAAACAATAAAATCAATACGCTGGTAAGCAATATAAGCCATAAATCGGTGGTATTGATATTGAGTATGTCACCAAATAAGTAACCCATTAAATCGACTTGAATGTTATCTTGTAGGCTAATTAATATGAGTCCAAAAGCTAGACTGCTATGAGCCAGTATGCCCAGTAAAGTATCGGATGAAAGTTGTTTGTATTGACTCAGTGCAAACACACTGGCAGCAACGAGCATGGATATAAAAATAACACTTAGGGTCAAATCAACCTGCAAGAACAAACCTATGCTTATACCAAGAAGCGCTGAATGGGCTAAGGTAGCGCCAAAATAGGATTGGCGTTGCCAAACCATGAATACACCAAGTGGTGCCGAGATAATGGCAAGCCCTAAACCACCAAGCAGAGCGAATAACATGAATTCAGGTAGGAGTTCCATCAATTGTTCTCCTTGTATTGTTCTGTTTTTTGCTTTATGGGTTGTTCACTATGTTGCTCTGCACACGTGTGGCTGTGTTCATGACCATGAGTATGTTCACAGGCATCTTCATTATGGTGATGCTCATAAAAAGCAATGCTGTCGGAAAGGTCTCCAAATAGTGCTTGGAATTCCGATGATTGGCTAACACTGGTAGGATGTCCGCTACAACATAGGTGTTGATTCAAACACAAAACTTCATCGGTATGTTTCATTACAACGTGTAGATCATGACTGACCATTAAAATTCCACAGCCATGCTCATGTCGTACTTGATTAATATAATTGTAAATTTCAGTTTGCCCTTGTAAGTCAACGCCTTGAACGGGTTCGTCAAGCACTAAAAGGTCTGGTTCTCTAATTAAGGCTCTTGCAAGAAGGATGCGTTGCATTTCTCCACCAGACACTTTTTGTATTGGTTTATGTAACAAGTGGGATATATCGAGTTCGTCCGTGGTTTTTTCTATCATTGTGCTATCATAACCGCCTTTAAAAAAGTCAAAGACGCTGCTTTTGTTACGAAGACCCAGTTCAAGAAAACGCAGCACTGTCATTGGAAGAGTTGGATCAATTTGAATTTTTTGGGGCATAAAACCAATTTTCAAATTAGGCTCTTTTGAGATGGTTCCTTGATTTGGTTTGATTAAACCAAGCAAAATTTTCAATAAGGTTGATTTACCTGCGCCATTTGGCCCAATTAAGGTCACAATTTCTTTAGGGCGGATTTGCAGTGAAATGTTTTGTAATACGGCAGTGTTACCAAAACTGTGTGTCAGGTTTTCAGCTTTAAGGAGATAATTTAATTGAGGTGATTGCACAGATGCTTGAGCCTTAATATTGATTGCGTTGTTAAAGGTTATAACTAGTGTGAATATTTTATCGAGTTTCTTAAATAAAGTACGAAAAGAATTTGTCATTGCTGTACTGGTATTGTTTGGATTAATGACGACCAATGTCTTTGCTATAAATGTAACCGTTTCTATTCCTCCATTAGCGGGTATGATTGCTCCGATACTCGGTGCTGATGATCGTATTGATATTCTTCTAAAGCCCGGTGCTAGCCCTCACGGTTTTCAATTGAAACCATCAAATTTAAGAACCTTACAGCAAGCGGATTTCGTGGTTTGGTTAGATACACCTGTTGACCAATGGTTAACAAAGTCGGTGCATAATCTTAAATCCAATCAGCTTGCTATGAATAGTTTGCCTGGTTTAAAAACACTGCCTGTTAGAGAAGGTGGTTTGTGGGATAAAAGCGCTCATCACCATGAAAATGAAGACCATGAGAATGAAGAGCATGAACACGAAATTCACGCTAATCAGCCAGATGGTCACTTGTGGATGTCTTATGAAAATAGTGTTGAGTTGATTAAAGCCTTTTCTCGTATATTGCAAAAAAACTACCCAGAGCGAGCGTCTGAATTTCAATCTAATACCCATGCCTGGTTGATTAAATTGCAACTGGCAGATGAAAAAGTTAAGCAAAAACTAAGTACGGTTAAAAATGAGCCTTATATGGTTTTACATGATGCTTTTCAGTATTTTGAGCACCGTTATCAATTAAATGGCGTGGGTTCAATTCAGTTAAATCCAAGTGTTGCACCGAGTTTAAAGCGTGTTCAATCTTTACGACAGAAAATTAAAAACAGCGAGATACGTTGTGTATTTAAAGAGCCGCAATTTCCAGAAAAAAGAGTTTTGGCTATTACTAAAGGTTTGTCGGTAAAGCTTGGCAGTCTTGATCCTCTAGGAACTATAAGTGTTCAGAGTCATAAAACAGGTTATTTACCTTATGACCTGTTTATAGAAGAGTTAGGTAATCAATTTTATCATTGCCTAGGAGTGCAATAACTGTGCATATACTCGCAACACAATCCATTGTATTGTTAGGTTTGCCTGGTTGCGGCAAATCCAAAGTAGCCAAGAGCTTAAATAAACAGTTTTCTGTTTCTCTGTATGGTGAAATCACTGAGTCAGATTTGATGCAAAGCACCAGGCCTGGTTGCTTTGAATGGCAAAATTTTACTAAACCGCCTAAACCTGAAAAGGATGCTCAGGTTTGGTGTGTGATTGATGTAAGGTCAACCTTACCAGATTCGAGTTGGCTTGAAGGTTATTTAACTCAGTTACTTAGCACGGCAGATGGTATTGTTTTTAGTTTTGTCGAACAGGCATCTCTGCAAGAGCAGGCCTGGTGGAATAAATGGCTTACCCAAGTTTTTAGGCAGTTAAATAGAAAAAAACCACCGATTACGAGGTGGCTTAATCAAGAGTTTCCAAGTGGCTTTACAGGGTTTAGCAAGATGGAAGTGGTGTCTTCAGAATTATCTGATAACCCACTTTATGAGCATTCCGCGATGCAAATTGAAACGTTTCGTTTTGAAGTCGGCAAAGTGGTTTTAGATCATTTATTAATGGGCTTAGACAACTCTAGACAAAATCTAGGCATGAAAATCACTCGAGTACTTGGCGTGGTCGAGACATTAGAGTATGAAAATCTGGTAGAGCTTCAGTGCAGTGCATTACGTTGGGATATGTATGCTTCTGAATCTGAAAAGCCTACTGGATTTATTGAAATTAGCGGCATAGAACTTGACCAGGCCTGGTTATCCCAAATTGTCCACGCCTCAAAACTATAACAACGATGAACTTATGAGTTTAATCTACTTGCAAGTTATCATAAATTAAGATTTTTTAATGGATAAACAATCGTTACTTTAATAGACAAACCGTAGACATTTAGTTAATAACCCACTAAAATAGTCAGATATTAAATTTAGGCGTTAAAAAAACAATGGCTGATGCACAACAAATTACAGAATTACAACTACAAGGTGTTCAAGAAACAAGTCAATATCAAGAGATTGATGACCTGATTTCAAAGAATCAACACTATAAAGAAGGGTTTGTAACCACCACTGCCGTTGAGACCTTTGCGAAAGGGCTTAATGAAGATGTGGTGCGTGCAATTTCTGCTAAAAAGAATGAACCTGAGTGGATGCTAGAGTTTAGATTAAAAGCATTTGCTTATTGGCAAACTTTAGAAGAGCCACATTGGGCTAAGCTAAATTACACTCCTTTAGACTATCAAGATTACAGTTATTATTCAGCACCAGAATGTGGTTCTTGTGCGGGTTCTTGCGATACAGAGCAAGAAGCAGAAAATGAAATAGACCCAGAGGTGGCGAAAGCGTTTGCTGAATTAGGTGTGCCTTTAACGGGTGACGACTCTAATGTTGCGGTAGATGCGATTTTTGATTCCATTTCTGTTTCGACAACCAAAAGAGAAGATTTGGCTGAGTTAGGTATTATCTTCTGTTCATTCTCTGAAGCGGTACAAGATTATCCTGAATTAGTTCAAAAATACATTGGTACCGTGGTGCCTCATCACGATAACTTTTTTGCTGCATTAAATTCAGCGGTTGCTTCAGATGGTACTTTTGTGTATATCCCTGAAGGGGTACGTTGCCCAATTGATTTGTCGACTTACTTCCGAATCAATGAAGCAAAAACAGGTCAATTTGAAAGAACAATTTTAATTGCTGAAAAAGGCAGTTATGTGAGCTATTTAGAAGGTTGTTCCGCACCCGCTCGTGACACTTATCAGTTACATGCCGCGGTGGTTGAAGTCATTGTGCATGAAGATGCGGAAGTAAAATATTCCACAGTACAGAACTGGTATCCAGGTGATGAGGATTGCGAAGGTGGGATCTTAAACTTTGTAACCAAACGTGGAATTTGTGAAGGTAAAAATTCTAAGTTATCTTGGACTCAAGCAGAGACGGGGTCTGCGATTACCTGGAAATATCCAAGCTGTATTCTTAAGGGTGATAACTCGATTGGTGAGTTCTATTCGGTTGCATTAACCAACCGTAAACAGCAAGCGGATACCGGTACCAAAATGATTCATATTGGTAAAAACACGCGAAGTACGATTATCTCTAAAGGCTTATCTGCGGGCACAAGCGAGAATACCTACCGAGGTTTAGTCAAAGTATTACCAAGCGCCGAGGGAGCAAGAAACTTCACTCAGTGTGACTCTATGTTGATTGGAGATAAGTGCGGCGCACATACCTTCCCATATATTGAAGCGGAAAACCCAACAGCACAATTAGAGCATGAAGCCACAACTTCACGTATTGGTGAAGATCAACTGTTTTATTGCAAACAGCGTGGTATTAGTGAGCAAGATGCGATTTCTATGATTGTGAATGGTTTCTGTAAAGACGTATTCAGTGAACTGCCATTAGAGTTTGCTCAAGAAGCAGAAGAATTATTAGCAATAAGTTTAGAAGGTTCTGTTGGTTAGTGTTGGTTAAAGTCCACTTTACACACAGAATAAAGAACTCAAAAAAATTATTAAATAAAAGTATAAAACCATGTTATTAAAAGTAGAAAACTTACAAGCTGAAATCGATGATAAACAAATCTTAAAGGGTCTTAATCTTGAGGTTAAACCCGGTGAAGTACACGCGATTATGGGGCCAAATGGCGCAGGTAAAAGTACTTTAGCAAATGTATTGTCTGGTCGAGATGATTATGAAGTCACGGCAGGTAGTGTTACGTTTGATGGTGAAGATCTTTTAGAGCTTGATGCTGATGATCGTGCACGTAAGGGTGTGTTTTTAGCTTTTCAATATCCAGTAGAAATTCCTGGTGTGAGTAATAAATTATTTATGCAAACGGCACTGAATGCCGTTCGTGAAGAGCGTGGTTTACCTGCTTTAGATATGTTTGATTTTGATGAGTTTGCTAAAGCTAAAATTGAACTGTTAGATATGCGTGCAGACTTATTAGAGCGTTCGGTAAATGTTGGGTTCTCTGGTGGTGAGAAAAAACGTAATGATATCTTCCAAATGGCTCTTTTAGAGCCAAAACTTTGTATTTTAGATGAAACCGATTCTGGGTTGGATATAGATGCACTTAGAGTCGTGGCTAATGGCGTAAATGCATTGCGTTCAGAAGATCGTAGCTTTATTGTTGTTACCCATTATCAGCGTCTTTTAGACTATATTAAGCCTGACCATGTTCATGTTTTATATGATGGTAAGATTGTCAAATCAGGTGGCTTTGAGTTGGTCCATGAGCTTGAAGAGCATGGTTATGATGACATCATTCAACAACATAACAAAGACTAGACGAGAGCGAATTCATACATGCAAAGAAAAATCTCTCCTGTAGCAAAACAAGCGGTTGAACATTATATTGCTCAATCAACACTGTTAAATGAGCGCTGTGATAATTCTAGCTTGATTGCAAGCCGTCAACAAGCGCAAACGTTATTAGCTAAACAAGCCTTTCCAACTCAAAGAGATGAGGACTGGCAGTACACACGTTTAACGGGTTTTATTCAAAATCAATTCGAGCAGAAGCCAGCAACGCCTTTAACATCTGAACAAGTGCGTCAATATATGCCAAGTTTTCCCGTGACGATGGTGGTGTTTATTGATGGTTGGTTTAGTGAAATGTTGTCGGATGATTTAGAGAATTTACCAAGAGGTGTTGTTTTTGAATCTTTTAAAGATGCATTGAATATCTCTGGTGATTCAAACAAGTTATTTGCCAAAGAATCAGATATCACAAAAGAGCCTTTTGGTGTTTTAAATAGTTTATTGCTTGCGGATGGTTTTTACCTACAATTAGCAGCAAACGCTCACATGGATCTGCCTCTTTTTGTCTTGCATATTCAAACCAGTGATAACCACTTGAGTAATGTTCGTAATTTTGTTGAATTAGGTGAGAATGCCGAATTAGCCATCGTTGAACGTTACGTTTCCTTAGAGACTAGAGCTAAAGCAACCTCTTGTACCAATGTGGTAACCCAGATTGATATGGCAAAGCATGCACGTTGTAAACAGGTGGTAATGCAAGAGCAGAGCGATAATGGTTTCTATTTTAATAATCAGTTTATTTATCAAGAAGACAGCAGTAGCTATAGCTCTTTTTATGGTTCTTTAGGTTGCCAGTTATCTCGTCACCAAAACCATATTTTTATGAATGGTGAACATATTGAAAGTCAGCAAAATAGTGCTTGTTTAGGTAAAGACAAACAGGTTGTCGATTCTCGCACTGATACTCAGCACAATGATGTTTGGGGCAATAGTCAACAATTACATAAGTATGTGTTAACAGATAGTGCGGTTGGCGTGTTTAACGGCATGATTCGAGTCGATCAAAAGGCTCAAAAAACAGACGGTCAAATGGATAACAAAAACCTTCTGTTATCTGAAATCGCTAAAATGGATACCAAGCCCCAGTTAGAAATTTATGCTGATGATGTTAAGTGTTCGCATGGTTCTGCATCAGGTCAGATTGACGAAAATCAAATATTCTATCTGCAAGCCAGAGGAATTCGTCGAGCAGATGCCATCAAAATGATTACGCATGCATTCTTACTAGAACCTGCCGAATTAATTACCAATGACCAAATCCGTCATTGGGTAACGGATCGTTTAACGGTTGCATTAGCTGGTATTCAGCAATAATTCATCTATCTCTCTTTTTTAGTTAAAGACTAACGGAATTTTTATGTCAGAAAATAGTGTTGATTTCACTCAGGTTAGAGCACAGTTCCCTATTTTAGAGACGGTTGAGAATGGTCAACCTTTAGTCTATTTGGACAGTGGTGCAACGTCTCAAAAACCTCAACGAGTAATTGAGGTTTTAGACAAATATTACCGTGAAGAGAATGCCAATGTTCATCGTGGCGTTTATGGTTTGAGTGAGCGCGCGACTGAAAAATATGAAGGCGCAAGAGAGACCGTTAGAGGTTTTTTAAACGCAAAAAGCACTAAAGAAATTGTATTTGTTCGTGGTACAACAGAAGCGATTAACCTTGTTGCGCATAGCTGGGCTGCAGAAAATTTAAAAGAAGATGATGAAGTGATTGTTACAGAGATGGAGCATCACTCAAATATCGTACCTTGGCAGTTATTAAGAGATAAGCTTGGAATACGTTTAACTGTATTGCGTATGAATCAAAATGGCGAAGTTTGTTTAAAGGCTTTACAAGGCTTAGTCAGCGAAAAAACCAAACTGGTTTCCGTTACTCATATGTCTAATGCCTTGGGCAGTATTAATCCAGTTAAAGAAATGGCTGAAATCGCTCATTCTGTTGGTGCAAAAATCATGGTTGATGGTGCTCAAGCAACACCTCATATGACGGTTGATGTTCGAGATTTAAATTGCGATTTCTATGCTTTATCCGGTCACAAAATGTATGGTCCAACGGGTATAGGTGTTTTGTACGCTAAAGAAGCGTTATTAGAAGTAATGCCTCCATACCAAGGTGGGGGAGACATGATCTATTCGGTGACATTTGATAAAACTGAATACAATGTATTACCCTATAAATTCGAAGCTGGAACACCGCATATATCTGGAGCGATAGGTTTAGCGGCAGCAATGGATTTTTTGAATGAGATTGGTCTGGATAATGTAGCTGAGTACGAATCTGAGTTATTAAGCTATGCGACAGAAAAGCTTTCTCAAATAGACGGTTTACGTATTATTGGGCAGGCAGAAAATAAAGGTGGGGTGATTTCCTTTGTTATTGATGGGGTTCATCCTCATGATATGGCAACCTTAATGGATCAGGATGGCATTGCTGTGCGTGCAAGTCATCATTGTGCCATGCCTGTTATGCAGTACTTTAATGTGCCAGCAACCATTAGAGCTTCATTCGGTGTCTATAATAATCTTTCTGATATTGACCGCTTAGTCGCTTCCATTCAAGACGCAAAAGAGATGTTGCTTTAACGTTATTTTCAGTTACAAGTACTTCAAATTTTTCTAAGATTACCACTGAGGACACAAGCTTTACCCTCTCTTCACAGTTCTTGTGAAGGGGATTAATTTATCATTTATTTAATGCTATGAAATTACGTGTAAAATGATATTTCATCCATTAAATAACAAGCATGTGATGGTAATGAATAAAACAACCTCAGAACCTTTAGATTGGATTCAATTAGATTTAGTACCATTAATTAATTTTGAATCAATCTATGCTCCAATTACTATTTGGTGGAATCCTCAAGCAGGCTTGCTAGAAGGTGACAATACAGATTTTGTACTAAACTTGGTAGAAAAAGCGATTCAAAAAGGCTCTGTTAATCATAATGTTTATGGTTCTGTAGAGTTAACAGATCCGCTTAAAAAGCCAACCGAGCTTGCGGCAATTTTAGGCCAATTTTTTTGGCTTGTTCCTCAGCCAGTATCTAAACCATATGAATACGCTGAAATTATTCAGCCTATAGATGAATATTCTGCTTGCACAACCTTACAATAACGGCCCGTTATTTCTTACCGTAAAGAATCAACAACATAAACGTTTCTTGGATTTTTGCCTATAAATTTTGCCTTGTAATTACAAGATTCATTGTATGATATAGTGCATAACTAAAATTAATTTATGAAGAGACCTTTGCACAAGAGGCTTCACAAATAAAAATAGTTAAAATCTGCCTGATTTTTGTTCAAAACCTTGCTAATAGCTAGCTATTAGCTGCATTTTTCGCCTCAATCAGACCAGTTTTTCCATATTTTTCTTTTGCGTCCCTCTCGTACAAAGGTCTCATGAAGTTGTTGGCTGAATGAAAGAACAAGTAAAACAGATTCATTTTGTAGGAATCGGCGGCGTTGGAATGGCGGGGATTGCAGAGGTTTGCTTGAACCTTGGCTATGTTGTCTCTGGTTCCGATTTAAAGCATAATCCAACGGTAGCACGTTTGGAATCATTAGGTGCACTAATACAATTAGGCCACGATGCCAATCATGTGCAGAATACAGATGTGGTTGTGGTTTCAACCGCTATTGCGGAAGGAAACCCTGAAGTTGATTGGGCTAAGTCCGCACGTGTTCCAGTGATTCCACGAGCTGAAATGCTAGCTGAATTGATGCGAATGCGTTTTGGTATTGCGATAGCTGGTACCCATGGTAAAACCACTACAACGAGCTTAGCAGCGGCGATTCTGACACAAGGTGAAATGGATCCAACCTTTGTTATTGGTGGTAAACTTAATCAAGTAGGCTCTAATGCTCGTCTCGGCTCAAGTAAATACTTGGTTGCTGAAGCAGATGAGTCAGATGCTTCTTTTTTACACCTTTCGCCAATGATGTCGGTGGTTACCAATATTGATGAAGACCATATGGAAACTTATCAAGGTGATTACCAAGTTTTAGAAAATACCTTTATTGAATTTATTCACCGTTTGCCTTTTTACGGCATGGCCATTATGTGTATTGACGATGAAAATATTCAAAAAATCATACCTAAATTATCACGTAAAGTATTAACCTATGGCTTTTCAGAAGATGCCGATATCAGAGCAATTAATGTCGCAGCAAATGGCTTGCAAACGCAGTTTCAAGTATTGGTAGGACGTGAAACCAGTTTTGATATTTCATTAAATGCACCTGGGCGTCACAACGTACTTAATGCCTTAGCGGCTATCGCAATTGGATTAGAATTAGACGTTTCCATTGACGCCATACAACAAGCTTTAATCGAATTTGGTGGTGTAGGGCGCCGCTTTGAAGTGTACCCAAATCGAATGATTGCAGGTCATGATGTTACCTTAGTGGATGATTATGGTCACCACCCAACAGAGTTGGAAGCAACCATTTCGACCGCAAAAGAAGCCTTTCCTGAACAACGTTTAGTCTTGGTTTTTCAGCCGCATAGATATACTCGTACAAGAGACCTGTTTGATGATTTTGTACAAGCGTTGCTAGGACCGGATTTAGTGATATTACTGGATGTTTATTCAGCAGGAGAAACGCCATTGCCAATGTTTGATTCTAAAGCGTTATTACAAGCTTTAAGAATACGCGGTGCGAATGGTTTTTATGCTGATAACTTAGAACAACTCAATCAGATTGCGGCAGACGTTTTGCAAGATGACGATGTGGTGCTTGTTATGGGTGCTGGTGATGTCGGTCAGGTTGCTAAAAGTTGGCAATTAATAAAGGGAAAAGCGTAATGGAATTTGGAAAAGTTGCGGTTTTAATGGGCGGTACTGCTGCTGAACGCGAAGTTTCTTTACGTAGCGGACAGGCCGTTACTCAAGCTCTACTTGACCAAGGTGTCGATGCGGTTTCTGAAGATGTTACTAATTTAGAAGGTTTACAGGCGGTTGCTAAAAATTACGACCGAGCTTTTATTGCCTTGCATGGTCGTTGGGGCGAAGATGGTGTTGTACAAGCCATTTTAGATGATTTGGGCTTGCCATATACGGGGAGTGGCATGGCGGCTTCAGCGATAGCCATGGATAAACTTAGAACCAAATGGATGTGGATGGGAGCAGGCCTGCCAACACCTGGTTTTGTTTGGGTTTCTGAGTTAATGCCATTTGATATACAGCAATTTGACTTGCCGTTTCCCGTTATAGTAAAGCCTTGTCATGAAGGCTCAAGCATTGGTATGCGTAAGGTCTATGACAGTGAAAGTTTGGTTGAGGCTGTTGACTATGCTTTAGAGTTCGATTCTGAAGTATTAATCGAGCAATGGATTACTGGGCGTGAATACACGGGTGCTGTACTAAATAACAAAGCTTTGTCATTGATTGAGTTAAAAACAACTCATGATTTTTATGATTTTGAAGCTAAATATAAGTCGAATGATACTCAGTATATCTGTCCGTGTGACTTGGGTTCGGATTTGGAAGGCGATATTCAAGATTTAGTGCTACAAGCGTTTCAAGTTATAGGTTCTATAGGATGGGGGCGTGTTGATTTAATGCTTGATGAAGAACAGCAGCCTTGGTTGATTGAGTTAAATTCCGTACCAGGCATGACAGATCATAGTTTAGTGCCAATGGCGGCAAAAGCTGCAGGATTGAGTTTTGAAAATTTGGTTGTTGAAATATTAAAAACCACTTTAGATAAAAGTTGACGTTTTGCCTATTTTAAATTTAATGATAGTAACTGACTAGTATGAAACGAAGTGTACAAATTATATTATTAATTTTGTTGATTTTTGTTTTAGCTCTTCTGGGTTGGTTATTTACTCAAAAAAGCTCACCTCTTTATCAGCCTATTCAGGCGTATCAGTTAGTCACACCTACGGCTCAAGTTTCTTCAGATGAGATTGATAAGGTTGTTAAACCTTACCTAGGGCACTCTTTTTGGGATATTGCTCTCAACCAAATACAAGCGGACCTTACACGGTTGGACTGGGTTCGTTCTTCAGAAGTCAAAAGAAAGTGGCCTGATTTACTCTATATTTCAATCACTGAACATGTTCCTGTTGCTCGCTGGGGGGAGTCAGGCCTGGTTAATCGTTCAGGTAATGTGTTCTTTCCACACGAAATTACCGGGTTTGAAAATCTGGTGCGTTTAGATGGTCAGCTTGAAGATTCGCAAACGGTTCTTCGCAAATTTATTGCTTTGCAGCAACAATTTAAAGCACTTGATTTAACGATTGAAGCGGTTTCTTTATCGCCAGATAAAGTATGGAATATCCATATTCTAAATGGACCAGAAATTGTTTTGGATTCACTAGATTATCAACAAAAATTAAAACGGTTTATTTTAGCCTATCCCAAGCTGGATTCCGCAATGAGAAAGTCAGCAAGAACTTATGATTTACGATATAGTAATGGTTTTATAGTAGCTAAGAAATGAATCGCTCTTCGCATTCGTAATGCATCAACTTATATGGCGTGAAAATGATAAAAGGTAAAGCACAACATGGCGCGTAAACAACACACCTCAAACACCGTAGTGGGTCTAGATATAGGAACTTCTAAAATCGCTGCGATTATCGGCAAAATCAAAGCTGATGGTGAAATTGAAGTAGTCGGGATGGGGACTCACCCTTCTCGTGGATTAAAAAAAGGTGTTGTCGTAAATATCGATTCAACCGTTGAATCCATTCAGCGCGCGATTGATGAGGCCGAAAGAATGTCTGGTTTTGAAGCACAATCTGTCTATGTTGGTATTGCTGGAAGCCATATCAAAAGCTTTAACTCAAATGGGATGGTGGCTATCCGTAATCAAGACGTTCAGCCTGACGATATTGAACGTGTTATGGAAGCGGCACAAACCATTGCGATTCCTGGCGACCAGCGAGTTTTACATATTCTTTCTCAAGAGTACATTATCGATAACCAAGGTGGTATTCGTGAACCGATTGGTATGTCGGGTGTGCGTTTAGAAGCCAAAGTCCATATGGTGACAGGCTCAGTAAGTGCGGCACAAAATATTACTAAATGTGTAGAACGCTGTAATTTGGGTGTTTCAGATATTATTTTAGAACAGCTCGCTTCAAGTGAATCGGTACTTTCCGAAGATGAAAAAGAGTTAGGTGTTTGTCTAGTAGATATTGGTGGTGGAACAACCGATATAGCAGTATTCCATAATGGCGCTATTCGTCATACTGCCGTCATATCTGTGGCGGGTGACCAAGTTACTAATGACATTGCTGTCGCTCTACGTACGCCAACTCAAGCTGCGGAAGAGATCAAACGCAAATATGCTTGCGCTTTACCGCAACTTATCGATAAAGACGAAGAAATTGAGGTGGCTAGTGTTGGAGATCGACCTGCACGTTGTCTTTCACGGCGTACATTAGTAGAAGTCATCGAGCCAAGATACGAAGAACTATTTCAATTGATTCAAGCTGAACTTCGTAGTGCAGGATTTGAAGAAATGTTAGCGGCAGGAATTGTCTTAACTGGAGGGAGTTCCTTGGTAGAAGGAGCTGTTGAGTTAGCTGAAGAGGTTTTTCATATGCCTGTGCGCTTAGGCTATCCTCAAGGAGTCAAAGGCCTTACTGATGAAGTAAATAGTCCATCCTATGCAACAACCGTAGGTCTGCTGATGCATGCGCGTGATCATTTAGGAGACTCTGTAACTGAAGTTCCAGAAAGAAGTAACTTTGTAGATGCAGGTTCCATCCTAGAGCGTATGAAAACCTGGTTTAGTAAAAGTTTTTAAGTCGACTGTATATTTCAATTTAAATTTAGTCGAATGTTTTACATTGAGACGTCTTCTGGAAAGGTCTCATGTTAAAATATTTGGCATTGTATGTTTTTTGTTCTGGTAACTTTTACCAAGATTTAATCCAAAAAACAACCTTAATCAAATAATAGAAAACGAGTTTCCCTTGAATCAAAGAACCCTTGCCAACCAAATAAAAGCAAAAGGTATTGGCCTGCATACTGGACATGAATCCATTATGACTTTACGTCCAGCACCAGTTAATACTGGTATTGTTTTTAAAAGAATTGACTGTACTCCTGCTGTAGAGTTTCAAGTGTCACCACAAATTGTTGGTGAAACCACTTTGTGTACCACCATTACCAATGAAACTAGCGATAAGCCAATAAAAATTGCGACAATTGAACATTTAATGTCTGCGCTAGCAGGTGTTGGAATTGATAATGTTTATATCGATATTACTTCTGATGAAGTGCCTATTATGGATGGTAGTTCTTCGCACTTTATTTTCTTACTACAGTCTGCAGGCGTTGAGCTGCAGGATGCACCTAAACAATTTGTACGCATTTTGAAACCCATTCGAGTTGAGAATGATAAAGGTGGATTTGCTGAATTTAAAGCTCATGAAGGGTATCGATTAAACTTCTCGATTGACTTTGAGCACCCTGCATTTCAAGAAACGGCTGAAAAAATGACTTTGGAGTTTTCTTCAACCTCGTATTTCAAAGAGGTGAGTCGTGCTAGAACATTTGGTTTTATGAAAGACATGGAAACTTTAAGAGCGCGAAATTTAGGGCTTGGTGCAAGTTTAAAGAATGCAATAGGCTTAGATGAAGAAGGTGTAATGAATACCGAAGGCCTTAGAGATAAGGATGAGTTTGTTCGTCACAAAATCTTAGATGCAGTAGGTGATTTATATATGCTCGGTCATCCGATTGTGGGTGAGTTTACCGCACATAAATCGGGCCATGCTTTAAATAACCAGTTACTAAGGGCCCTGATGGATCAGCCAGACTCTTATGAAATTGTCGATTATGAAGGCAAAAAAGCGCCTATCCAGTACGGTAGTAGCAAAGTTCTATTATAGTTTGCCTTGAAAGAATGTTTGAACCGAAACAGATAAAACACCCTAATCTTGGGTGTTTTTTTTTGCCCTTAAACTCAGTGATGCTAAAGCTTTTTTTAATCCTTGGGACTTGACCTTTTGGCTGATCTTTAGCATTTCTAAAGCATCTTCTTCACTAGGCGGCGTGACCAATTTTTTAGGTTTAATAGGTGTGGGTGTTTTAGGCAGAATATGAACCTTGACACGGTTTAATTCAAGATGAGGAAAGTGCTCTTGATAGATACCCAATAAGTTTGGTTCATAAAATCGTAGTTGTGTTGCCCAAACGGCTTCATCAATTTGTAGCAATAAGCTGTTTTTTTCAAAACTTACCCCAATTAAATGCGGCTGTAACTCGATCGGAAGGCTGTCTTGACCTACTTCAAGCAGAGCTTGAAATAGTTGAGCATCTTCAAGTAAGTTTTTTAATGCACCATGCGCTTGATTTAATAATGGTTTCATACAGCGAGTATCAGTATTTATGATAAAATATTCGCTCATTTTACCGCATTAAGACCAGTAGAGAATGTGTAATGCACTGGCTAAAAGGAAAATGGAAACAAACCTAATATAAGATTCACTGAGATGGCATGAAATGCTGTCGATAAAATAGCACTATTTTTAAATTGGAATGTACATTTAAATGGCCTTAAATATCTTTAAAAAAATCTTTGGTAGCCGTAATGAGCGAATGCTAAAGCAGTACCGTAAAGTCACAGAAGTAATTAATGGATTTGAAACTGAGCTAGAGGCTTTAACTGATGCTGAGCTTCAGCAGAAGACGCAAGATTTTAAACAGGCTTTAGCAGATGGTAAGAGTTTGGACGATATTTTACCCGAGGCTTTTGCAGTAGTGCGTGAAGCGGGTAAACGTGTATTTGGTATGCGTCATTATGATGTACAGATGATTGGTGGAATGGCACTGCATGATGGTCGTATTGCTGAAATGCGTACAGGTGAAGGTAAAACGCTTGTTGCAACACTTCCAGTGTATTTGAATGCATTGAAAGGTGAAGGTGTTCACGTTATTACAGTGAATGATTACCTGGCTAAACGTGACTCTGAATGGATGGGGCAACTTTTTGAATTTTTAGGCTTGTCTACAGGGGTAATTTTAAGTGGCCAAACTCAGCAAGAGAAACAAGCTGCTTATGCAAAAGATGTGACTTATGGAACCAATAATGAATTTGGTTTTGATTACCTTCGTGACAATATGGCGATTTATACCGCTGAGAAAGTAATGCGTGGTCAGCACTATGCAGTGATCGATGAAGTGGATTCAATTTTGATTGATGAAGCTCGTACGCCACTTATTATTTCAGGGCCAGCAGAAGATAAATCTGAGCTTTATCAAAAAATTAATCCTTTAGTTGCGCACTTGGAAAAGGGTGAAGAAGATAAAGAAACAAAAACATCCTCTGGTGACTTTACGATTGATGAAAAATCTAAGCAAATTTATTTGACGGATGATGGTCACGCTAAAGTTGAAGCGATAATGGCAGAAATTGGTCTGCTTGAAGAGGGTGATAGCCTATATGACGCTGCTCATATTGGATTAATGATTCATATCAATGCGGCTTTAAGAGCGAACTTGCTGTATGAAAAGAATCGTGACTACATTGTAGAGGATGGTCAAGTTGTCATTATCGATGAGTTTACTGGTCGTAAAATGGAAGGGCGTCGTTGGAGTGAAGGACTGCACCAAGCCGTAGAAGCGAAAGAAGGTGTACAGATTCAGCAAGAGAGTCAAACTTTTGCTTCGATTACGTTCCAAAACTATTTCCGACAATATGAAAAACTTTCAGGTATGACCGGTACTGCAGATACCGAAGCGGGTGAATTCTTGTCTACCTATAAGTTAGAAGTGGTGGTTATTCCTCCTAATAAGGTTCCAGAACGTGTCGATTTACCAGATTTGGTTTATCTTGATATTGAAGGTAAATTTAATGCAATTGTTCGTGATATTGAAGAGACCTACAAGTCTAAACAGCCTGTTTTAGTTGGTACCGCATCTATTGAAATGTCTGAGTTGCTATCTAACTTTTTAACAAAAGCGAAGATTCCGCATAATGTTTTAAATGCTAAACAGCACGAGAAAGAAGCTTCAATTATAGCTAATGCAGGTCGTCCAGGAGCTGTCACAATTGCAACAAACATGGCTGGGCGTGGTACGGATATTGTACTTGGTGGTAATTTAGAAATGGAAATCGCCGAGTTAAAAAATCTATCAGAAGAAAAAATTAAACAAGTGACTGCGGATTGGGAAGAACGCCATAAAGAAGTATTAGGTTATGGCGGTTTAAAGGTGATTGGTTCAGAACGTCATGAATCTCGCCGTATTGATAATCAGTTACGAGGGCGTTCTGGTCGACAAGGTGATGTTGGTACAACTCGTTTCTATTTGTCTCTAGATGATGACCTTATGCGCCGTTTTGCATCTGAAAAAGTAAAATCGATGATGAAACGTTTGGGTATGACATCGAATGAAGCCATTGAACACGGCATGGTGACAAAATCCATTGAGCGTGCACAAAAACAAGTGGAACGTATGCATCAAGACGAACGTGCAAACTTGCTGAAATTTGACGATATCTCAAACCAACAACGTAAAGTGGTTTATCAGCAGCGTAATGAGTTAATGGAAGGCAATGATGTCACTGAAGTTATTGATAATTTACGAACTCAAGTGGTTGAACAAATTGTAGCTAATTATATCCCTAAAGGTTCTTTAGAAGAGCAGTGGGATGTACCAGGCCTGGAGAAAGCAATAGCTGAAGAATTGGGAGCGGAATTTCCAATTCAGCAGTGGTTAGAGTCTGATTCTAGTCTCTACGAAGAAGTGTTAGTGGATAAAATAGTTGTTGAATTAAAAGAGGCTTATAGCGTAAAAATGAGTGTGGTTGATCCAGCTACTCGTCAACATTTTGAAAAAGAGGTGCTATTAAGAACTATTGACAGACAGTGGCGTGAGCATCTGTCTGAAATGGATTATCTTCGTCGCGGTATTCATTTACGTGGTTACGCACAAAAAGATCCCTTTCAAGAGTATCGTCGTGAAGCGTCTGAGATGTTCCGTAATTTTTTGAATGAAGTGACTTTTGAAACGGTTAAGACTTTGTCTTTGGTTCAAATTGAAGGCAGACAGGATGTGGATGACTTTGATGAGCAAACAGAGAAAGAGCGACCTCAACAACTGGAAGCAAATCATCCTGCCGCTGAGGGCATTGAACAAACAACACAGGAGGCGGCTGAGAAGGGTGACGCAACGGATGGAACCTTTAGACGTGACGTACCTAAAGTGGGACGTAATGAGCCTTGTCCTTGTGGGTCAGGTAAAAAATACAAACAATGTTGTGGAAAATTAAGTTAATTCGCAGTATTCTAAATTAAAGTTTTATATTTAGTCGACTCAGAATAACTACTTTAAAATTATGTGGGACGTTTAAGTAGGCAGGCTCTAGGCGTGGATCGCAGGTAAGGGTTGTTTCCTTACCAAGATTGACAACGACGAGAATGCCTGCTTAAACGCCCACCCAAGGGCTGCACCAGTTTTCCCTCAACTTCGTTAGAATTTCTTATGTTATCTAGATAGCACTTCAAAATTCTGTCTTGTTGAGGAAAAGCTGGCTTTGCCATAATTTAAAGTAGCTATTCAGAGTCGACTACTTAGCATAAGCCCACCGAAAGGTGGGTTTTTGCTTTACCCTTAAAGAGAAAGTTGGGAAAAGGAATAATCATGAGTACAGATAACCCAGTTTTGCATCCAGTAGCAGGTGTCTATTTAGGATCTTGTGCAGCTAAAATTAAAAAAAATGGTTCTACTGATTTGGTGGTGATGGAATTAGCTGAAGGTTCTTTAACTGCTGCGACATTTACACAGAATGCATTTTGCGCGGCCCCAGTCACATTGGCTAAAAATAATTTAAGTGTGGTTCAACCTCGTGCTTTATTAATTAATAGCGGTAATGCGAATGCTGGAACAGGCGAACAAGGTATGAATGATGCCATTCAGAGCTGTGAATGGTTAGCAAACGAATTAGGTTGTGAAGCGAATCAAGTGTTGCCTTTTTCAACCGGTGTCATTGGTGAGAACTTACCAATGGATAAGCTTAAATCAGGCATTCCAGAAGCGTTGGCTAACTTAAGTATATCTGGTTGGAAAAACGCTTGTGAAGGCATTATGACAACAGATTTGGTTCCTAAAACGGTGAGTAAAGTAGTCGATATTGATGGGTATTCGATTACCATTACAGGTATGTCTAAAGGCTCAGGTATGATTCATCCTAATATGGCAACGATGCTAGGTTTTGTGGCAACCGATGCAAAAATTAACCAGGCCTGCTTACAGCAATGTTTAACGGATGCGGTTAATTTATCCTTTAACCGAATTACGGTTGATGGCGATACTTCTACCAACGATGCCTGCACTCTAACGGCAACTCAACAAGCCGATATGCCTGAAATTTCTTCGGTGGATTCTAATACATATAAACAGTTTGCCGCTGCAATTAATCAAGTGATGATTGATTTGGCTCAAATGATTATTCGTGATGGTGAGGGCGCGACTAAGTTTGTCAGTATTATTGTAGAAAGCGGTAAAGATCAACAAGAGTGTTTAAAAGTCGCTCATGCGGTTGCTTTATCACCTTTAGTTAAGACCGCATTATTTGCTTCTGACCCTAACTGGGGTCGTATCTTAGCTGCGGTTGGTCGTGCGGGCGTTGATGCTCTTGATATTAATGCCCTTAAAATTTTCTTAGGTGATGTTTGTATCGTCGAGAATGGTGGGCGTGCAAGTACATATACAGAGGAAGCAGGCCAGGAGGTTATGAATCAAAAGGATATAACGATTCTGATTGAACTGAATCGTGGCCATGCAAAAGAAACGGTTTGGACAACGGATTTTTCATATGATTACGTAAAAATAAATGCAGAATATCGAACTTAAATTTAAATGTAATCAATACAAAAATAAAGCCCTATATAGTCACTATGTAGGGCTTTGTTTTTATGAACGTTTTACAGAAAAATCAGTTTTTAATAATTTGTTTTAAAGCATCGCTTAATGCTTGATTTTCACTGTTATTACCAATGCTAATTCTTAAATATTGGTCAATACGTGGTTTATTAAAGTATCGAACAATAATGGCTTTTTTACGTAACTGTGCGGCAATTTCTTCAGCTTGATACTTAGGATGACATGCAAAAACAAAGTTTGCTGCAGAAGGCAAAACATGAAAGCCGAGTGCTTCAAGCGTGTGAGTTAAGTCTTCACGTGTTTTGATAATAGCTGTACGTGTCTCTTGAAAGGCTTCTTCGTCATCAAATGATGCGACAGAACCGTAAATTGCTAATTGATCTAAGGGATAAGAGTTAAAGCTATTCTTAACACGTTCTAAAGCTTCAATTAAGTCTGCATGACCAACAGCAAATCCTACTCGTAAACCGGCTAGAGAACGTGATTTTGATAAGGTTTGAGTGACCAGTAGGTTAGGGTATTGGTTGACTAAACTAATTGCACTCTCACCACCAAAGTCAATATAAGCTTCATCAATGATCACTACCTGTTTTGTATGGGTTTTCAGTAAAGTCTCAATTTGAGAAAGCCCTAATAATCGACCTGTGGGTGCATTTGGATTAGGGAAAATAATTGCACCACATTCAGTGTTGTAATCCTCAACAGCAATTTCAAAAGAATCTGTTAAGGGAATTGTCTTATATTCAATACCGTACAAGCCACAGTAAACAGGGTAAAAACTGTAGGTAATATCCGGAAAAAGTAAGGGTTTATCTTGGTTTAATAGAGCTTGAAAGGCATGTGCCAATACTTCATCAGAACCATTACCAACAAAAACCTGGTTGGCATTTAAATCATGATAATCTGCAATGCGTTTTTTTAAAATATCTGCATTTGGATCAGGATAAAGTTTTAATTTGTCATCCGTAGCTGATTTGATAGCATTGATAACTGAATCCGATGGTGGATAGGGATTCTCATTGGTATTGAGTTTAATTAAGTTATCAACCTTTGGTTGTTCACCAGGAACATAAGGCGTTAAGTTGTGAACCAGTGGGCTCCAAAATTGACTCATAGAATGGGCTCTTTAAATTTATATCGCCAGTAAAGAGGCGTTGTGAATGTTTAAATATAGAACTATTTTACATTAATTAACCAGGCCTGGTTAAATTAGCATTGTCCCTTTTATTTCTTATTACATAACCATAAAATAAGCTACAACTAAATACATATTTATAGCAGAGAAAAATGGTCGATACCAAACCTTTTATTGATATTGCAATTGGTGTTTTAAAACATAAAGATCAAATATGTCTTAGTTTAAGACAAAAGCACCAAAGTCACGCTCACCATTGGGAGTTTCCTGGCGGTAAGATAGAAAAATATGAGACGCCTATTCAAGCGTTAATACGCGAGTTCAAGGAAGAGCTAGCAATTGAGACTGGTGATTGGCAACCTTTGATTCAAGTGCCGTGGCATTATGAGAAGGTTTCTGTTCGGTTGCATGTTTACACAACATCAGTATTTAGTGGTAAACCTAAAGGTAATGAAGGTCAGAAAGTAGATTGGTTCAGTATCAATCAATTGTCCGAATTGAATTTTCCTGCTGCCAATAAAGGCATTGTTACTGCGTTGCAACTGTCAGATAAATACATGATAACGGGTAAGTTTTTTGGGGTAGATGATGCTTTACAAAAATTATCAACAGCATTAGAGTCAGGAATTAAACTCTGCCAGTTAAGAGCCAAAAATTTATCAGATAAAGAATTTGCCGAGATTGCCTGTTTAGCAATTGAAAAATGTCACCAATCAAAGGCTAAAATTCTTTTAAACGGCAAAACTGATTTACTACAAGATTTTCCTGATGCTGATGGTGTTCAATTAGCCTCTAATGTCATCTATGAATATGAACAACGTCCAATATCTAAAAAGAAATTATTGGGTGTATCGACACATAAAAGTGAAGACATTCAACAGGCATTAAAACTTGAAGCAGATTTTATACTTTTGTCACCTGTTAAAGAAACTTCTTCTCATCCTGGCGTGGTGGAGTTAGGCTGGGAAACTTTCGCAGATAAAACGAAAGATATTCCTATTCCAGTTTTTGCTTTAGGTGGTATGAAAGAGAAGGATATTGAAGAGGCAAAAACTAGAGGTGGACAGGGTGTAGCTGCAATTTCTGCTTTTTGGTCAAGCTGAGTTAGGTTCGCAAACACCGATTTTTGGTGTTTGTCCTGTTATTTATTGAAGTAGCATTTTGACGCTTTTTTTTAAATCTTCTACTGAACCATTATTAACAATGACATGGTCGGCGATTTTTAATCTGGCCTCAGGCGAAGCTTGTTGTTCAATGATTTTTTGAATAAGCTCTTTATTACTATTGTCTCGCTTACTTGCCCGTTCTAGCTGTTGCTCAAGCGAGCAGACAATTGTCCATACTTCATCAATATAACTGGGTAATTGGCCATTCTTCTCAAAACTTTCAGCGAGTAGAGGTATGGCAACAACGATTAATTTAGGGTTGTTTTTTTTGTGCTTTTCGATAGCTTTTACAGTTTCTGCTTGAATAAGTGGGTGGAGAATAGACTCTAAAACTAACTTGGCCTCTGAATCGTTAAATATACGTTGGCGTAATAGTGCTCTGTTTAAAGTTCCATCAGTGTTTATGTTGTCTTTACCAAGCTTTTGTCTAATTTGTTTTAGAGCAATACTTTTTGGTTCAACGACTTGGCGAGCAAGAATATCAGTATCAATTATCGGAAGACCTGAATCCTTTAATATCTGGGTTACAGTTGTTTTACCAGAACCAATTCCTCCTGTTAAGCCAATTACTTTTGTCATTTACAGAATCCGAATAAACCATGAGTTAATAGCATGATAATGAGGTAAGCCTATTTAGAATATTTTTGGTTCTGGCGAAGGTTTACCAATTAGATAACCCTGAATATGAGTGGCGCCAATATTTTCAGACAAATTCAGTAATTCTTCTGTTTCTATGCCTTCCATAACTAAATCATAACCTGAATTTAATATCATTTCGGCCGTTGTTTTGATGATGTTTTTGGTTTTATTATCACTGTCTAGCAGAGCTAGTGTCATGCTCATGTCAAATTTAATGATATCCACTGGCATGTGTGCAAGATAACGAATGGAAGAATAGCCGCTTCCAAAATCATCTAAAGCAATTAAAAAACCATCATTACGTAGTCTGTTCAAAACCTCTTTTGCGTACTCCATGTGATCGATTAAACTATTT
>JAUUDE010000098.1 GCA_030826915.1 Thiomicrospira sp. | reverse complement strand
GGCTCATCACGGTTCCCACTGGCGTAGCCGTAATATCAGAAACCTGTTGATAACTAAAGCCTTGTAAGTCGACTAAAGCAATCACTTCTCGTTGCTCAAACGGTAAACTTGCCATTGCCTTACAAACACATTCAGCAGTTTGTTGTTCAATCAACTTACTTTCATTGCATTCAGACTCAAAATAATTATCAATTTCAGTCTCATCCGTCCACTGCCAACGTTGGTTAAAACGCATTGTATCTAAAAACTTATTATGCATTATCTTAGCAAGCCAAGCATCTAAATGCTCTAAATTGTCGAGTTCTTTACTGCTTTCTAATGCTTTTAAAAAAGTTTCTTGAACCAAATCTTCAGCTAAAGAAACCTGGTGACACCAAGCATAAGCTAACCGATACAAGTTGCGATGCTTTTGTGCAAACAAGGCATTTAATTGCTTTTTTTGTTTCGCTTCACTAAAAAGGTTCACGACTTTTTTTGTTAGTGTCATTTCGTTGTCTTTAAAATTTTTCTTTTTTTCGATACTAATTCAAAAAAACCTAATTGTAAAACCCTTTTAATATTAGTAATTTATGAAATAAAAAACCTTATGTCATAGATAGAATTATTCGTTGTAAATAAATGGAATAAATCCCCCTGCTCACTCGTTTAACCTTTGAACAAAATAAAAAATACACTTCAGAGGATAAAATAAATGTTCAAAAATACACTTCTTAAAATTATGACACTGGTTGCAGGTCTCGCTATTTCAGTCTCTGCCTTTTCAGCACCAAATGATTCACCCCTGCCCGAGACATTAGCGGATTACAAAATCGTTTTACAAATCAGTGATAGAGATCCGTTCAAACAAACACTTGTGTTAAATGTTGCTGGAAACCTTTTAAAACATTACGCAAGCTCTAGTGAAGAAGTCGATATGGAAATTGTTGGTTTCGGTCCAGGTGTTCGTTTGATGCTAGACGGAAATGTAAATAACCAGCGTATTCAAACATTAATGGATGCCGGCGTAAGATTCAGTGCTTGTGGAAACACCATTACCAATATGGCAAAAAAACTTGGTTATGAACCAAAAATCAGAAAAGACATTACTCGTGTTAAAGCTGGTGCGGCTCGCATTCTTCAATTAAATGCAGCTGGTTGGCAAGTACTTAAACCTTAAAAGATTATCTTAACAAGGAAGTTAATATGAAAACACTTAATAAAATTCTTCAATTTACGCTTATGGCACTTATTGCCAGCGTGTCATTTTCAAGCATGGCGGCAAGTGATCGCTATGGTAAGCAACAAGTGGTTTACCACGTAAATTATGACAATGCTAAAAAGCAAGCAAGTGCGCTTCGTAATATCCAAAACCATATCAATGCGGTTGGTGCTGAAAACGTCGATATTAGAGTAGTCATGCATGGTAACGGATTATCTTTGATTCTAAAACCTGATGCTTTAAAAGAAGTACCTAAATTTAAAGCCGCTAATGCTAACCAAGTAATGACACAAAAGATTGATAAATTAAAGCTTCAAGGTGTGAGTTTTAATATTTGTGCAAACACAGTAAAAGGTCGCAATGTAAACCTTGATAAGCATCTTTATGATGCGTCTTCTTCTGACATTGTGCCAAGTGGTGTTGCCGAACTCGCTCACCTTCAGGGACAAGGTTTTAGTTACGTAAGACCTTAAGATTAAAACAACTATAAATATAAAAATAGATCAAAAACGGATAAGGATTCTCATGTTAAATAAGAAAAATACATTCAAAAAAACAGCCATTCTTATGGCTTTAGCAGGTGCTTTAGGTGCTCAACCAGCTCAAGCAGCTAACTGGCTAATGTTACAAGGAACAGAAAAAGCCGACCAGGCGCCACGTGCTAAAGTTTGGGGTTTTGCTCAACTTAATTATCAAAAGACAGATGATACATTACTAAAGGCAGGTCCAGGTGCAGGAACTGAGGCAGCATTTAACCAACTAGCTCCTCAGCTTACCAACTCAAATGGATTCAATATTCAGCGTGCTCGTTTAGGGGTTCGTGGAGCAAACTTTCCACTAGATAAAAACGTTAATTACTTCTTAATGGCTGAGTTGGGTAACAATGGTATCACGACAGGAGGTAAAGCATCTCAAGGTCAATTAACTGATGCCAGTGTGACCTTAAATCATTTTGATGGAGCACGCATAAGAGTCGGTTTATTCAAAACACCAGGTTCAGAAGAATCTTTTAAAGGAATCCCTGTATTTAATTATGTGAATTTCACCACTGCAACAGACCGGTTGTTAATTGAGCGTTACTTTACAAATTCATCTGGAGATACAGCCAGAATTGCACCTGTTGGTGCTGTACGTGATACTGGTGTCCAAATATTTGATAGTTTTAAACAAGGAGATTGGGAGCATTCTTATGCATTGATGGTCGGTAATGGTAATGGCCTAGCTCTCAATGACATTGATAATGACAAAGACACTTATTTATACCTATCAACAGAGAAAGTGTTTGGTAAATCAAAAGGCCCTAGACGCCACGGAATGAAGTTTTATGCTTGGAGTCATAGCGGTAAACGTACTATTGATGGTACATCAGGTCACAAGCGAGATCGTGCAGGTTTAGGTGCTACCTATTTTGATGGCAAATACCGAGTTGCTGCAGAATACATGACTGCAGACGGTATGCTATACAATGGAACTACTGGTGCAAGAACACCGGCTAATGGTGGTACTTTTAGTGTGCTTAAAGACCAAAAAGCAGATGGTTATCATCTTGATTTAGGTTACCGTATTAAACCAAATATTGAATTAAATGCACGTTATGATGTATTGAATCATGCGACTGATTCAAATGGTGATGGCGGAGATGCAGCAGAACGTTTATTTACTACCACAACCTTAGGTGGTCAGTACTTCTTTAACAAAAAGACTTCAGTACGTTTGAACTATGAAATTCGTAATGCTGAAGCACCAAACCTTGCTTCAACAAATGGAGCAAACGTAATTTTAAGTGGTATGGATAATCGCCTATCGGCACAGCTGATGATGATTTTCTAATTTAAGTTTTTTATTATTTTCGTTGTAATTGGTTTCTTATTTTATTTAGCCAATTTTGCCCTTACTCTTTTGAGTAAGGGCTTTTTTTATGCCTAATTATGACTCAATACCACTGTGTCTTAATAAAGCATCAATCTGTGGCTCACGTCCTCTAAAGGATTTAAACAGTACCATCGGATCAATCGAACCACCTGCTGCAAGAATGGTATTCTTAAATTTCATACCTGTTTCTGGGTTTAAAATTCCAGTCTCTTCAAACAAACTAAAAGCATCCGCCGACAAAACTTCTGCCCATTTGTAACTGTAGTAACCAGCCGCATAACCACCCGCAAAAATATGGCTAAAGCTATGTAACTGTCTGCTGTAACTTGGTGGTTGCACTACCGCAACTTCATTACGAATACGCTGAGCAATATCTAATACCGATTCAGGTGAATCAGGGTTATAGAAGGTATGTAATTCAAAATCCACTAAAGCAAATTCAATCTGACGTAACATCATCATTGCTGACTGAAAACCACGGCCTTTTTTGAGTGACTCAAATAAATCTTCTGGTAATGGTTCGCCTGTTTCAACATGACAGGAGATAAAGTTTAACCCTTCACGCTCCCAACAGAAGTTCTCCATAAACTGTGAAGGGAGCTCTACGGCATCCCAAGGCACACCACTAATACCAGAGACATCTAACTGTTCCATTTTGGTAAATAGGTGATGAATGCCATGACCAAATTCGTGGAATAAGGTAGTGACTTCATCATGAGTTAAGCAAGCCTCCTTATTACCAATTGGTGGTGTAAAGTTACATACCAAGTAGGCAACAGGAGTTTGAATGGAACCTTGTGGGTGTTTCCAACGGGTAATCGCTGAATCCATCCAAGCACCACCACGCTTGTTTTCACGAGCATATAAATCTAAATAAAAATGCCCAACAACCTGATTGGTTTCATCCGTAAGTTCAAAAAATCGTACATCTTCATGCCAAGTTTTCACGCCCTCTTTCACTGCAATCTTAATATTGAAGAGCATTTCCGTAATAGAGAATAAACCACTTAAAACGGTTTCTATTGGAAAATAAGGGCGCAACTTTTCTTGTGATAAAGACAGGGTTTCATTCTTTAACTTTTCAGAGGCATAGGTAACATCCCAAGGCTGGAAATCTTGAATACCCAACTTTTGTTGAGCAAAGGCTTTTAAAGTAGCCAACTCTTGCTCGCCCTGTGGTTTTGATTTAACCGCTAAGTCACGTAAAAAGCCTAATACTTGATCAGTACTCTCTGCCATTTTGGTCGCCAAAGAGTATTCCGCATAATTATTAAAACCAAGCAAAGTCGCCAAACTATGGCGATCCGCTCTTATGGTTTCAATCAATTCACTGTTATCAAACTCGGTGTTATCAGATTGGTCTGACGCTCTAGTTGCAAAGGCTTTATATACTTCAGCGCGTAATTTGCGATTATCCGCATGGGTCATAACCGCTAAATAAGATGGAAAATCTAATGTCACACACCATCCAGATAGTGATTTCTGTTCAGCCAACTGTTGCAAAAGACCTTTTGCAGATTCTGGCAGGCCTGCTAACTCTGATTCATCTTCAATGTGCTTATACCAGGCCTGGGTAGATTTAAGAACATTGTTGCCAAATTGACTGCTATTTTGCGATAAACGTTGTTTTAACTCTTTATATATTGCCTGCATATCTTCTGGCAAGGCAATACCACTTAAACGGAAATTACGTAAAGCATTTTCGATGACTTTTTTCTGAGCCAAACTATAACTGTCATATTCTTCGCTTTCAGACAGTTGTTTAAATTTTTGGTAAAGCCCTCTATTTTGACCTATCTCTGTATGATACTGAGTGACTGCTTCTAAACAACCTGTATAAGCTTCATGCCACTCATCACTATTCATGACTGCATCTAAATGCCCTATTGGACCCCATACTTTTTCAAAATGATTGTCGATTACCTCTAAAGGTTCCACAAAGTTTTGCCAAGTAGGTTGACTGTTTTCTGAGACCAACTCATCGATGGTTTTTCGGTTATCTGTTAATACTTGTGAAACAGCAGGTTCAATATGTTTCACGTGAAACATACCAAACTGTGGAAACTGAGAATCCATTAAAAATGGATTTTGAGATACGTCGTGCGAAGAATTTGTCATGGCTATCTTTCTTTGAATATTAAATATTTGAAAGATTATAGCCTAACAGGCCTGGTATACAAAAGGTGTGGCTATTCGCCTTGAATAGTAATAACCAGTTTACGTTGACCACCATGGTTACGGTGTTCGCAAAGATAGATGCCTTGCCATGTTCCTAAGTTAGGTAAGCCATTGGTAATTGGAATATTTAAATCAAAACCTAAAATACTGCCTTTGAGGTGAGCAGGCATATCATCCGACCCTTCATAGGTATGAGTAAAATAAGATTTGTTTTCTGCGACAACTTCATTGAAGAAGCTTTCAAAATCCTCTCTTACAGATGGATCGGCATTTTCATTAATAGTCAAAGAGGCCGAGGTGTGTTGCATAAAAACATGCATAATCCCTACCCGAATATCATTAATTTCAGGTATCTGCGCTAACACCTCACTAGTCACCAAGTGAAAGCCACGAGTTTTTGCTTTTAAAGTGATTATTTTTTGAATCCACATACTTTGTATCCAGTTAATTTCTGTTGTTAATTGCTGAGTTTGGAACTTTTAAAACCAGTGCAGCTGATATTAAAATAAACCCTGCCGCAAACAACAAACAGGCCTCCATACCCGCTACTTGATAAATATAGCCAGATAAAACCGTCCCCATCAGACGTCCACCAGCATTGGCCATATAATAAAAGCCAACGTCTTTAGATGTGCCATCTGTACTCGCTGCGGAAACAATTAAATAGGAATGCACCGCCGAATTTAACGCAAACATCACACCAAACAAAGCTAAACCAATAACAATAATCAACTCAGGATTCGCATCAAGTTGCCAAGCCATAAATAAAGGAATACCTGCCAATGCAAGTGCCAATTTCATTGCTGTTGATGGTGTAGGATTTCGCCCCTCTTTAGAACGCATGATTTTAGGTGTACCCGCTTGAATAAATCCATAACCTATAATCCATAAAGCGATATAAGCACCTACCTCAGCATGACTCCAGCCTAAGACCGTTTGTAGATAGATAGGCAATGCCACCACAAACCAAACATCACGAGCACCAAATAGAAACAGTCGTGCCGCTGAAAGCCAATTAATCGCAGACGACTTAGAGAACATTTCAGAAAATTTAGATTTGGCTTTTGATTTACCTAAAGAACCATCCAAGAACAATAAAGAAGCTGTTAAAGCGATAGATAACATCCCGGCCATAATCCACATAGCATTAGCAAAGCCTACCCACTCCAATAACACCGCTCCTAAAAAGAACCCCACCCCTTTTAGTGCATTTTTTGAACCCGTTAATAATGTCACCCAACGATAAAGCGTGCCATCGGTATCGCTTGCCAAAGTCTTAATACTGCTTTTGGCACTCATTTTATTGAGGTCTTTGGCAATACCAGACAGAGCTTGCGCTAACATTACATAGGCGACACCTAGCCATTCTGTTGGCACGGTAAGCATAACTAACGCAACAACTTGAATAGCCAAGCCAATATTCATAGTGACATTGAGACCCAGCCTTGCACCCAGCCAACCGCCCACTAAGTTAGTGACAATGCCAAAAAACTCATAAAAGAGAAACAACATTGCTATTGCTAAAGGACTATAACCAAGCTGATAAAAAAACAACAGCACTAACATTCTTAACGCACCGTCAGTGAGTGTAAATGCCCAGTAATTGGCTGTAACTAATGCATATTGTTGAGTAGGATTCATATTTAATGACTCATATTGAGACCTTGGCATGAGAGGATTCACAAATAAAAATAGTTAAAACCCGCCTAATTTTCGTTCAAAACCTTGCTAATAGCTGGCTATTATCTGCATTTTTCGCCTCAATCAGACAAATTTTCCATATTTTCTTTTGCGCCCCTTTCATGCCAAGGTCGCTGTTTAACAATTGTCTTTTCTGTAAACAAACAGGCCTGGTAACACTTAGGTTTAACCAGGCCTGGAGGAGTTTACTAAATAGGATTAGAATTTAAACAATAGAATTGTTTTCTTTTGCCACTTTAAGTGCTAATTCCATCATTCGTACAACATAGCCTATTTCATTGTCATACCAAGCTAATAACTTAACCTGAGTGCCATTTACCACCATAGTTGAAGGTGCATCAATCACACTCGAACAGGTTTCACCCTCGTAATCCACTGAAACTAGCGGACGAGTTTCAAAGCCCAGAATGTCTTTTAGATAAGTTTCGGATGCGTCTTTTAATAAACCGTTTACTTCATCAACAGAGGTTTCATTCTCCATCTCTAAGACTAAATCTGTTAAAGAGGCATTCATAAAAGGTACACGAACAGCCACCCCATTTAACTTGCCTTTTAGTTCAGGAAAAATCGTTGCAATTGCAGTTGCAGAACCGGTTGTTGTTGGAATTAATGATTCAAAACTTGCACGTGCTCGGCGTAAATCTTTATGACCGTGATCCACCACTTTTTGAGTATTGGTACGGTCATGCATTGTGGTAATCATACCGTGCTTAATACCTAACTTTTCATGCATGACTTTAATCACTGGTGCAATACAGTTTGTTGTACAAGAGGCTGCTGTAATAATTGGATCTTGACCCGCTTCAAAAACATAGTCATTGATTCCCATTACAATATTCTTAATACCTTCTCTCATTGGTGCGGCAACAATCACTTGTTTAACACCTTGATTTAAGTATTGGTTTACAGTCTCTTTAGTACGAAATTCACCCGTTGATTCAATAACTACATCTAAGTTCATTGAAGCCCAATCTGTATCTGCAATTGATGGATTACTTGAATAGCTAATCAATTGATCTGCTATTTTGATTTTGCCATCTTCAATAACAGGATTGTGATGCCAACGACCATGTGCGGAATCGAATTTAAGAAGGTGCGCAGAACCTGCTGCATCTGTCGCAATTTCATTAATATGCACAATTTCAACTTCTGGCCAATCAAAAGCCGCTCGCATCGCCAAACGACCCATGCGCCCAAAACCATTAATGGCAATTCTAATCTTT
>JAUUDE010000082.1 GCA_030826915.1 Thiomicrospira sp. | reverse complement strand
CTGATTGCTGATGTAATCTAGCTAAATACTCGGCTAATTGCGTAATTATTTGATTAGTAACGTCTACAGGGTTTACTGATTCTCCAGCAATTTTTTCAAGAACGAGAGCGCTACTATATTGGCTAGACAAAACATCCAAAACCTTGGGGGTTTGCAACGAACATACTTTAGAAAGGTAAGCATAACTCTCAGGTGCATTTTGGTAGGCCTCACGTACTGACAAACCAAACATTAACTGCATGCCCCGCCAAAATGGCGTTACCGTAGTAGCTGAGTGAGATTTAAGAATAAAATCACTGCAGCCTTCATCAAAAGGTAGCTGGCCTTTAAACGCCCAAACTTGACAACTACTATCATCAAACAGGCCTGGTAACTTACGCACATCCGAGATGGATTCGTATGCCACTAATGCCGATGATTCATAACTATCAAATGGAGCTTGATGCAGTAAAGGGTTTGAGAAATTCGTAACCAATCTATATTTCCAAATAACGCTAAATAGAAACAGAACATCATACGCAGTACGATGTGAAAGTTCTAATAAAATCAATGCAAAGAATAATCAAATTCAAAAGTATAAATTGATTGAAGTGGTATTTGATTCATCACTTTAGCAACAAACCATTTATAAACACCGTTTAATTCGATATAATCATTCGGTTTAAATTTTGTAGTAACAGTTCAAAATCTATTTTAGCTACTGAATATCTGAATAATAAAGAAAGAAGGAAAAAAAATGAATCTAGATCAAGCGCGCTTTTTCATGGTTGAACAGCAAATCCGCCCTTGGGATGTTCTTGACCCCAAAGTTCTTGATTTATTCATGGATATCCCACGCCATCTTTTTGTTAAAGCCGGAAACGAAGAGCTTGCCTATTCAGATATCGAACTTCCTATTGGTCAAAACCAGACTATGATGCCTCCTAAAATAGAAGGTCGTCTACTTCAAGCTTTAGATATTGATGAAGAAGATACGGTTTTAGAAGTGGGTACAGGCTCTGGTTACTTAACGGCTTTATTAGCCAATATGGGTAAAACAGTTACAACAATTGATATTTACCCTGAGATTCAAGATCTGGCTAAACCACGTTTATCAAGTTTCACTAATATAGAATTTCATACTGGAGATGCGAGCCAAAATTGGAATGATGACAAAGAATATGATGCCATTGTCTTAACGGGCTCTGTGGCTTCTGTACCACAAGCATATAAAGAAAAATTAACCCTTGGTGGTCGTTTAGCTGTTGTAGTTGGTACATCGCCAGCCATGACAGCTCAGGTTATTACTCGTATTAGTAACCAAGAGTGGGAAACAGAAACACTGTTTGAAACAGACCTTGCACCTTTAATCAATTCTACTCAAGCTAATAACTTCAAATTCTAAAATACCTAATCTCTAACTTAAGCCTTTAATGTCCTTAAGTCACATACTAGCCAAGGTGAAATTAAAGTAATTCTCAATTACATTCACCTTGTGCAAACCTCTCTTTACAAAATTCACTTGCCTAAAAGGGCTTATGTAATTCAATTTAGCCATTCAAATTGCTTGTCAAACTCATAATAAGTTAAATTACTTATTAAATTCTTTCGTAAAACAACAAATCACTGTATAGTAAAACATTGCGATAGGCCTTATAAGCATTTCTATATCCCCATCAATAAAACTTTTTGAATTCTAAATATTAAATAAAGCTCTTACAATACGTTCCATGCATAAAATTGAATTATGCCGTATCTACATATTAACAATAAGGAAATTCATATGGACTTGATTAGCCTCTATCCTACTTGGTACGAACCCACAGTAGGTTCAGGATGGGTAGTTGCACTTATTGCAACATTCCACGTACTGGCATCTCACACCTCAGTAGGTGCGGCCATGTTATTCGCGTATCTTTCACACAAAGCCTATAGAGAGGACCGTGAAGATCTTCTTGATTTTATTAAGAAATATGGTCTTTTCTTAATGGTATTTACCTATGTCGCTGGTTCAATTACTGGACCAGGTATTTGGTACTCAACAACAGTAGCATCACCAAATGGTATTGGTGCATTAATTCACTCTTTTGTATGGAAATGGGCCACAGAATGGGTGTTCTTTGTGATTGAAGTCGTCGGGGTATACATGATTGTATACCTAGTAGGTAAGGTCGATAAGAAAACACACATGAAGATATCCGTAATTTTCGGTATCGCTTCATTCGCTACTATGATCATCATCATCGGAATTTTGTCTTTCATGATGCTTCCTGGTAAAGAGCAATGGTTTACTGAAGGTGGTTACCTAAACGGTTTTTACGGAACTAACACCTTTATTCAAATGGGTATGCGTGTTGCCTTTATGTTTACCATGACGGCCGTTGTTGGAGGTATTGTCGTTGCAGGTATTAAAGACCCAGCATTCAAAAAAGAGATGGCACGCAAACTCGGTTGGTTAGGTATTATCGCTACGGTTACTGGGGCATTATTTTTTCAAGCGTATTTAACCTCTGTTCCAGCCCAAGCCATCTTGGTTATGGAAAACCGTCTACCAGATTATTTTGAAACCAGCATTATGGCTGTTCTTGCGGGAACGTTAGCTTATTTTGTGATTACTATGCTACGCCCTAAACTACTGGTTGAAGGTTTTGCAGGCGCAATGACAGTTGTGATTCTTGTGGCAGGGTTATGGCCTGAAGAAACCGCTCGTGAATCTATGCGTAAACCTTGGGTTGCTGGGCAATACGTTTACTCTAACCAAGTTATAGGTAGAGATGTACCTGGTTTAGATATCAAATCACAGTTACCTACTATTGAAAAGGTTGGGATTTTAAAAGCGCACCCTTTTACACCTGATGCCCTAAAAACAGTGACTGAAGCAAATAAAATTCAAGCAGGTCAATATATTGCTATGGTTTACTGCTCTAACTGTCACTCACCTAGTAAAACAGGTATTCGCCCACTTCATCGCTACTTCCCTGAAGGCATTACACAAGCTCGTATGGAACACTATGTTAAAGGTGTTTTGACAACAGGTAATATTGCCTATATGCCTAAAATGCCAATGCTAGATTCTGAAGTAGAGGCGCTTTCTGCATACTTAGTAATGAACAAAAATCAAGGACCAGATGCTGTGGTTACAGCCATAAAAAAAGAGGTGGATGAACGTAACCGCGCTCTTGCAGAAAAAAATGCAAGTGACACCGTTGCCTTTGAAACGATCTCACAGGAGGTGAAATAATGGATGCTTCTCAAGTAGCTCAAGTCACAGACATGATGTATGCCCTAAGAAACCCTGCAGGCATACCAACATACCCAATTATTTTTATTGGACTTGGAGTCTTAACCTTTGCTTTGCATATTCTTTTTGTGCAGCTAATGTTAGGAACTTCACTTATTACTATTTTTGGGGCCTTTAAAAATGACGCTAAATGGCGCCGCTTAGGGGCTGCAATGTTAGAAATAGCCAAAGTTTCTGTCTCAGTAGCTATTGTTATTGGCGTGGCACCCCTGCTTTTTGTTCAGGTCGTCTATGACCCACATTGGTATACATCTAATGTTTTATCAGCCGTATGGGTTATCGCCTTTATTGTGATTCTTATCTTTGCTTATTGGGCCATGTATGCCTACTACTTTATAAATAGTAAAGAAAAAGATAAAACCAAAGAGCCTAAAGGCAAAGTTTGGATGTTAATCAGCGTAGCCTTGTTATTAGTTGTTGGTTTCATTATGCACAGCTTAACATCGCAAATACTACACCCTGAGCTATGGAAAGAATGGTATGTACAAAATGGCGTTATTGATTATTCAGGTACTAAATTACACGCTTATAATCTATGGCGCTTTGCATTCTTTATCAGTCTGGCAATCCCTGTAACCGGTGCCATGCTGGTGACTTACCGTCGTTTTAAAATGGTTCGTGAAGATGCCGACATGGATTATCTTGATTTT
>JAUUDE010000010.1 GCA_030826915.1 Thiomicrospira sp. | reverse complement strand
TAGTCGACTAATTATTTTAAAAAAGGTGTGCACTTTACCAAATTTAGGGCAAATTAGACAATAGATAATAGAATTAACCTAAGAAAATCAGTATGAACTACTATTCAGAACTCGGACCATCTTCAGATAAAGACTCATAAGGCTTTGGATCACGCATTGGCACAATTGTAGAAATTGCGTGCTTATAAACCATCTGTGTGACATTGCTTCTTAATAAAACAACAAATTGGTCAAATGAATCCACTTTACCTTGTAGCTTAACGCCATTTACCAAATAAATTGAAACACTAATACGCTCTTTTCTTAGAGCATTTAAATAAGGGTCCTGAATTGGAAGTGCTTTAGCCACTTTCTTATTCTCCATGATTATTCCTATTATTATTTTTTTATGAGAACTCTCTCATGCACAGCTCTCTATTACAGAAGTTGACAGTAATCTAAAACGCTTAAGGACAATTAAATTGACTTTATTTGAATTACTTCAGGCTATCCAGCGAAAAGCATACCACAGCCTTTAAATTTTGTTTTATCAATAAGTTTTATTTACAGATAAATCTTAATACTCAATGCAAAGAATTTACTGCAACTGTTCCGCCCTAGTTTCAAGCAAAGCCATTGTCGCTACAACACGTTCCTCGGCGTTGGTTTCATAAGGGTCTATAATCAACAAATCTTGCTCTTTTCTTAACCAGGTTAATTGACGCTTTGCCAATTGCCTTGTTGCCACCAAACCTTTTTCAATAAAGGTCTCATAATCATATTCACCGTCTAAAAACAACCAGGCCTGCCTGTAACCGACACTGCGCATAGAAGTCATATCTTCATCTAAATCACCGCGTTCATACAGAGCTTTAGCTTCATTTAAAAAACCAGAATCCAACATAGTCAAAAAACGCTTTTCAATCTGTTTATGCAGTTTAGCGCGATCTTCTGGAATTAATGCCACTTTAATCAATTCAAACTCTGGCAGTCCTTTTTTTGGCTCCGCTCTAAATTCGGTTAAGGTTTTACCTGTTAGCTCATACACTTCTATTGCGCGAACCAGGCGTTGAGGATCGTTTTTGTGAATACGTTCCGCAGACACAGGGTCAATATCCAAAAGCTTTTCGTGTAGCAACTCTGGAAATTCATCCCAAATTTGTAACCATTTAGCTCTAATCGTTTCATCGGCCGAAGGCAAATCCGACATACCTTGTTGTAACGCATTAAAATACATCATGGTTCCACCGACCAAAACAGGCAAACAGCCACGGGTAAAAATCTCTGCTACTAAACGATTCACATCATCAACAAACTCAGAGGCTGAATAGGTTTCTTTAACATCATGGGTATTAATCAAATGATGCACAACATCAACCAACTCTTGCTGAGTTGGCTTTGCTGTTCCAATATCCATATCACGGTAGATTAAGGCAGAATCGACACTAATAATTTCGATTGGAATCTCTTTAGCCAAGAGCATTGAAAGCTGACTTTTTCCAGAGGCGGTAGGCCCCATAATCGCTAAACACTGCTTATTTTTAATTAACTTTTCTACTAAATTCATTTATAAATCTTTCTATATAATTTTTTACTGTCAAGGCTTACTGGCCGCGCATAAACAGGCTATCAAGCTGTTCCATTGAAAGCTGAACCCAAGTTGGTCGTCCGTGATTACATTGGTCGGAGCGTTCTGTCACCTCCATTTCACGAAGTAAGGCATTCATTTCAGAAATAGTTAACTGGCGATTTGCTCTTACCGAACCGTGGCAAGCCATAGTCGAGAGAATCTCATTAATTCTCTCTTCAACCTGTTGAGTTTGCCCAGCAACGGCCAAATCGGCAATCATGTCATTGACCAGGCCTGGTATATCGCTTTTTGCCAATAACACAGGCACTGCAGTTACTTTTAATTGTTCAGGCCCCAAAGATTCTAATTCAAAACCTAGCTTTTCGAACAGTGCTCGATGATTTTCCCAAACCGAAATTTGCGATTGCTCAAATGTCATTGCCATGGGCACCAAAAGTGGCTGACTAATTAAGCGGTCATTCTGCCATTGCTGTTTAAAACGTTCGTAAACAACGCGCTCATGAGCGGCATGCATGTCAACCAAAACCAAGCCTTGACTATTCTCTGCAAGAATAAATACGCCATGCAACTGTGCTTTGGCAAAACCGAGCATAGGCATATCGGCCGCTTGAACACCATTATAATCAGCGACATCTTCTGCCACACCTAAAGAACTGGCAATATCATTACCTTGTCGACGCTGTTGAATAACATCTGCCAAGGCAGAATTGTAACTATCACCAGCACTAAATGAAGCCGTATTAGAATAATTTTGCAAAGATTCAACAGGAGTTTGGAAAGACATCGACTCTTGAATATTTTGGTTTTGATTAAATATACCTGCGCTGTTTAAACCAAAACCAGATTGCATTGAATGACTGTTTTCTGGCAAACCATGAACCACACTCTCAAGTGGCGCGCCCGTGCCCGTTTCAGAAACCACCGGTTTTGCAACCGCTTCTCTGACACTGCGACGTAAGAAATCATAAACCCAACGACCATTGGCAAACCGAACTTCATATTTAGCAGGGTGAACATTCACATCAACCAGGTCATGCGGCATTTTTATAAAGATTAAATAAGCGGGATGACGACCATGATACAACACATCCGCATAGGCCTGTTTAACCGCATAGGAAAGCAATCGGTCACGCACAATACGGCCATTAACAAAGATATACTGCATATCGGTTTGGCTGCGATTAAACGTTGGTAAGCCAACCCAGCCTAATAATTTAATATCTTGAGCTTCAAACTCTATGGCAAGCGATTGCTGCACAAAACTTGTACCCATTAATTGAGTTAAACGTTTCTGTAAACTAACCTCATCAGTCACAGCAAAAACTTGTCTAACGACTTTTTGGTTATGCACTAATTTAAAGCCCACCTCTGGACGGCTTAACATCACTCTTTTTACTAGCTGATCAATTTGCGAAAATTCTGTTTTAGCAGTGCGCAAAAACTTCTTTCGTGCTGGGGTGTTAAAAAATAGATCATTAACCGTAATTCGAGTTCCTACTTTTCCTGCTGTAGGTTGAGGCTCGCCCCACTTTCCTTCACCTTCGGATGAGAGTTTCCATGCGGCTGCCTCTGATTCATGTCTACTCACCACTTCAAATCGAGACACAGAACTAATACTTGCCAAAGCTTCACCACGAAAGCCTAAAGTGGATACCGAAGCTAAATCTGCGCCTGACTTGATTTTACTGGTGGCGTGTCGACTTACAGCCAAAAGCAACTCTTCTTTTGGAATGCCTGAACCATTATCCGCAATCACAATCGACTTTTCGCCACCCTCTTCAACCAGAATTTCTATCTGAGTTGCTCCTGAATCCAAGGCATTTTCTAGCAACTCTTTTACCACAGAAGCAGGACGTTCAACCACTTCTCCTGCCGCAATCTGATCGGCTAAATAACTGGGTAATTGTTCAATAATCTGTCTCATTTAAGGGCAGAACTTCCTTTGCTTGGTAATTAGTCGACTAATTAACTATATATAAAGATTGCAAAATTATAACACCAATCAATATCTTTACAGTGACCAGGCCTGCTAAGTTTATAAATAGTCGACTCTGAATAACTACTTTAAAATTATGTGGAAACGTTTAAGCAGGTAGGCTCTAGGCGTGGATCGCACGTAAGGGTTGTTTCCTTACCAAGATTCACAACAACGAGCATGCTTGCTTAAACGCCCACACGATGCGGGGGGGGGTGCGCTAGTTTTCCCTCAACAGCGTTAGAATTTCTTATGTTATCTAGATAGCATTTCAAAATTCTGCCTTGTTAAGGAAAAGCTGGCTTTGCCATAATTTAAACTCGTTATTCAGAGTCGACTAAATAGTCGACTCTGGGTAACTAATCGTGAACAATTAAATTCCCTTGTGATTAGTAGATTTTTTATCACTTCCATAACTGTTAAAATAGCCACCATTCAATTTTTATAAACCGATTAAACATCTTAAGGGTACAAGCATGGGCATTCTTAATTCACTTTTTGGCAATGGCATCTCCGCTGAACTGCAAGAAAAACTAAACCAGAAAATTAAAGCTTGTACGGACCCAATCTCTAAACAGGATTTTGAGTCTTTAAAAGCCATTTCTGAACTGCAGTTCAAAAAAGGCCATTTAAACTTAACCATCAATATGCCTTACCCATGTAAAAGCTTGTGGCCAAGTATTGAACAAAATATCACTCATGAGTTTTTACAAATTGACGAAATCCATTCGGTTGAAATCAAATTTGAAACTAAAGTAGTTTCTCATGATGCTCAAAAAGGCGTCTCACCGTTACCTAACATCAAAAACATCATTGCCATTGCATCAGGTAAAGGTGGTGTAGGCAAATCCACAACCTCGGTTAACCTTGCCCTCGCACTGCAACAAGAAGGTGCGAGCGTGGGTATTTTAGATGCTGACATTTACGGCCCTAGTATTCCAACCATGCTTAATATCAAAGACAAACCACAAACCGAAGATGGCAAAAGCATGCAGCCACTCCCTGCCTATGGTTTGCAAGTCATGTCGATTGGTGCATTAATTGAAGAGGACTCACCAATGATTTGGCGTGGCCCAATCGTGACCCAAACGCTGACTCAGCTTCTAAAAGAAACGAACTGGGATGATTTGGATTATTTAGTCATCGACTTACCTCCCGGTACTGGAGATGTGCAACTGACACTTTCTCAACAGATTCCAGTTACGGGCGCAGTGATTGTCACTACTCCGCAACAAGTTTCTCTCATTGATGCTAAAAAAGGCCTAAAAATGTTTGAAAAAGTTGAAATACCAGTACTGGGACTGATTGAAAACATGAGTACCCATATTTGCAGCAACTGCGGACATGAAGAAGCGATTTTTGGAGCAAATGGTGGCAAAAATATGGCAAAAGAGTATCAAGTTGATTTTCTCGGCGCCCTGCCTTTAGATATAAGAATTCGTGAAGAAGCCGATGCAGGTAAACCAACCGTAACAGCTGAACCTAACAGTGAAATAGCGCAAAAATATCGTTCAATGGCTCATCAAATTGGGGCAAAAATTGGTATTAAAAAACGTAACTATGCCAATGTTTTTCCAAACATTGTTATTCAAAACAATTAAGACTTATTGGCAATCCAATAGTGCGAGAAAACTAGGTTATTTACACTACTTAAATAGTCGACTAGATAACCTAGATTTTAGAAATACTAAACAATCGATCAAAATGCGCAATGTCCAAAATTTTAGACACCGAATCCCTCACATTAATTAACTGAACACGACTTTTATCCCCTTCAGTCTGTTCACGTAACAGCAGCAACATACCTAGCGCAGAACTGTCCATATATTCGGTTTCGGAAAAATCAATAACAAACTTACATTCTGGTTGGTTATATTTTTCACACAGCGCCCTAAACGCTTGATACTGACTGACTTCAAAACTGCCCGTTAATCCAATCGATATCAAATTATTATTTACTTTAACCAAAAAACTCATATTGACTCTATTTAAACGAATTCTCAAACCTTATATAGGCTTTTTTAAAATCTCACAAAATGCAAGCATACATGAGACAACAAATAAAAAACAGCCAACAGAGCATCTTCTCTTTTAATTTATACAAAAACATCACTCAAAAGAGCGCAAAAAACCATATAATATCCTGCTAATATAAAGATTTATGTAACTGCAGCTTTTACAGTTTTAAAGTGACTCTTTTAAACCGTATCCCAACTTGCACTAAAAGAAGTCTAAAGCCAAATATGGAAAGTGGAAATTCAGCAATGTCAGAAGTAGCAACAAGCCCTAGAAAAATTTTAATCACCAGTGCATTACCTTATGCAAATGGCCCTATTCACTTAGGTCACCTTGTTGAGTACATTCAAACTGATATTTGGTCACGTTTTCAAAAAATGCGAGGTAATCAATGCACCTATGTCTGTGCAGATGATGCTCACGGCACGCCAATTATGCTTAGAGCACAGGCCGAAGGCATTACTCCCGAAGAATTGATTGCAAAATCTTCCGAAGAACACCAAGCTGACTTTGCTGGTTTTAATATCAAGTTTGATCACTACCACAGCACTAACTCACCAGAAAACAAAGAGTTTGCTGAGTATATCTACAACCAGTTAAATGCCAAAGGGTATATCTCTCGTAAAACTATCACCCAATCTTATGATCCAGAAAAAGAGATGTTTTTACCAGACCGCTTCGTCAAGGGAACTTGCCCTAAATGTAAGGCTGAAGACCAATACGGTGATAACTGTGAAGCCTGTGGTGCAACTTACAGCCCAACAGATTTAATCGACCCTAAATCTGCGGTTTCTGGTGCAACGCCTATTGAAAAAGAGACCGACCACCTGTTTTTTGAACTGAATAAATTTGAAGATATGTTAAAAGAGTGGACTCGAGCTGGACATTTGCAATCACAAATTGCTAACAAGCTAGATGAATGGTTAGAATCTGGCCTGCGTGGTTGGGATATATCTCGTGATGCACCTTACTTTGGTTTTGAAATTCCTGGTGAGAAAGATAAGTTTTTCTATGTTTGGCTAGATGCGCCTATTGGTTATATGTCCAGCTTTAAAGCCTACTGCAATAAAACAGGATTGGATTTTGATGAATACTGGAAAGCCGACTCTAAAACTGAGCTTTACCACTTCATAGGTAAGGACATCATCAATTTCCACGCTCTATTCTGGCCTGCCATGTTATCTGGTGCTGGCTTCCGTACACCAGATGCGGTTTTTGCTCACGGATTCCTAACGGTTGACGGTCAAAAAATGTCTAAGTCTCGTGGTACATTCATTATGGCTAAAACTTATTTAGAACATTTAAACCCAGAATATTTACGTTACTACTATGCGGCTAAGTTATCCGGACGCATTGATGATATCGACTTAAACCTAGAAGATTTTGCCCAGCGTGTCAACTCCGACTTAGTGGGTAAAGTAGTCAATATCGCTAGTCGTTGCGCTGGATTTGTCGTGAAAAAATTTGATGGTAAACTTGCTACTAGTTGGTCTAATGAAGCGAATGCGCTATATCAATCGTTCGCAGACAAATCTGAAGATATTGCCAACCTTTACGAACAACGTGAATATGGCCATGCCATGCGTGAAATCATGACATTAGCTGATAAAGCAAATGAATACATTGCTGATACTGCTCCATGGGTACTAGCAAAAGAAGAAGGCAAAGAGGCAGAGCTCCATGAGTCCGTTAGTGTTGGAATCAACCTTTTCCGTGTTTTAATGAGTTATTTAGCGCCTGTTATTCCAGCCACAGCTGAAAAAGCCAAAGACTTTTTGCAAATTGACGCTTGGAATTGGAATGATATTAATCAGCCCCTTATGGGACGTGAAATCACAAAATTTAAAGCCTTGTTAACACGTTTAGAAATGCCCGCGATTGAAAAAATGGTAGAAGCGTCTGCCGAATCTCTAGCCGGTGCTACCTCAGCTCCAGATGGAAAAAAAGACGATAAAAAACCAAAAAACAAACAGACTAAGCAAGCCAAATCAAACGAACCTGCAGCAATTGAACCTATTGCTGAAGAAATCACAATTGATGATTTTGTTAAAATTGATTTGCGTATCGCTAAGATAGTAAATGCTGAAGCCGTACCTGAAGCGAAAAAGCTTTTAAAACTCACTTTGGATATTGGTCTTGAGCAACGCCAAGTCTTTGCCGGAATTAAGTCCGCCTACGAGCCAGAAGATTTAGTTGGAAAATTAACGGTTATGGTCGCTAACCTTGCACCACGTAAAATGCGTTTTGGCATGTCAGAAGGCATGGTATTAGCGGCCGGTCCTGGTGGTGATGATTTATATATACTCTCTCCAGACGATGGCGCAAAACCCGGTCAACGAGTAAAATAACCAGGCCTGGTATCTTACAGTAGACAACACGGAATCGACTCAATAGTCGACTAAATAAAGTAAATAGCAAAACGGAAAGCATTTAATGCAAGAATATGTTCTTATTCTCATCAGTACCGTACTCGTCAATAACTTCGTTTTGGTGAAGTTTTTGGGGTTGTGTCCTTTTATGGGCGTCTCTAAAAAGACAGATGCGGCATTGGGAATGGGATTGGCGACCACCTTTGTTTTAACACTCTCTTCCGTTCTAAGCTACATTATCTATACCTATCTGTTACAACCATTTGGTCTGGAATATTTACAGACCATTGCCTTTATTCTGGCAATTGCCGCGGTTGTTGGTTTTACTGAAATGGCTATTCATAAAACCAGCCCTGCACTCTACCAAGTTTTGGGTATTTATCTGCCCCTTATTACCACAAACTGTGCCGTTCTGGGTGTCGCTTTACTGAATGTTGGTGAAAACAATGACTTTATCGCCTCCGCAGTTTACGGTTTTGGAGCTGCGGTTGGTTTTACTTTAGTTATGGTGTTATTTGCCTCAATTCGAGAACGTGTTGATGTCGCTGATGTGCCGGGGCCATTTAAAGGTGCACCCATAGCATTAATCACTGCAGGTCTTATGTCTATGGCCTTTATGGGCTTTGGCGGGTTGGTGTAAATTTCTATGTTAGAAGCCCTTATTATCTTTATTGGTCTAGCCTTACTGTTTGGCCTCTTTTTAGGTTACGCTTCAGTACGTTTTAAAGTTGAAGGTAACCCTGTTGCCGAAAGTATCGATAAAATTCTGCCGCAGACTCAGTGTGGTCAATGTGGCTACCCTGGCTGTAAGCCCTATGCCGAAGCCCTTGCCGACGAAGAAGCTGAAGTAAACCTTTGTATTCCTGGTGGTCACGAAGTCATGATTCAAATTTCTGAAATCACTGGCCTAGAACCTAAAGAGATGGAAGTAACCGAAGAAGCCGAAAAACCAAAAGAGACAGCCTATATTAATGAAGACCTCTGTATTGGCTGTGTACTATGTATTAAGGAGTGTCCAGTTGACGCGATTCTGGGTGCAACCAAACTGATGCATACCGTAATCCAGCAGGAGTGTACCGGTTGTGAAAAATGTGTGCCTGTTTGCCCTGTTGACTGTATTGATATGAAACCAATTCCACTATCAACTCGTAATTGGAAATGGCCTGAACCTGATGAAACATTGATTTCAGAAGCAAAACCAGGGAAGAATCATTAATGTCTTTTTTTGCTAAGATCATTGAAAAAATTTCCCCTATTTATCCGCAAGCAAAACGCTGGTTGTACTCTTTTCATGGTGGTGTCTTTCCGCAATACCGAAAAGAGCTATCGTCAAGACAGCCCATTCGTGACACCATTATTCCTGAGCGTTTAATTATGCCTCTTCAACAGCAAGTTGGGCAACCTGCCGAGCTGCTAGTAAAAGTGGGTGAAAAGGTTAAAAAGAATCAACTTATTGCCCGCTCTTCTAAGGATGCAAAAAAGGCATTAGTGGTACCGATTCACGCACCAACATCAGGCGTCATTCAAGAAATAGCTAGTTATACTTTGCCGCACCCTTCTGGCCTAGAAGACATTGCTATTATTATCAAACCAGACCACCAAAATGATTGCTTAGACAATTTTCTAAAAGTTTCAGGAGAAGCACCTAATACCCCTCAACAACTAAAGGATGTTCTGTTAAACGCAGGTATTGTTGGTATGGGTGGAGCTGGTTTTCCTACCTATGCAAAAATTCCGAATGAACAAGGAAAAATTCACACCCTAATGATAAACGGTGCAGAATGTGAGCCCTTTATCACCTGTGATGATTTGCTTATGCAGACCGAAGCGGAAGCTATTATTCAGGGAGCCTTAATCACCGCTAAAGCACTAGGTTCAACAAAAGTTTTATGTGGAATTGAATCAAACAAACCAACCGCCATAAAGGCAATGAATAAGGCCGCTAAAGGCACCATTGTAGAAATTATCCAAGTACAAACCGTTTACCCAATGGGTGCCCAAAAACAGTTAACTAAAGAATTAACTGGTATAGAAATGCCTCACAAAGCGCATGCGGTAGACATTGGGCTATTAATGATGAACGTAGCCACCTTTGCCTCTATTTATAAAGCCGTTACATTTGGTGAACCTCTTACGTCTCGATTAGTTAGTGTGACAGGATTAGGCTTAGCTAAACCTTTTAACATGCGTGTTTTGATAGGAACTCCTTTTGAAGAATTAGCCAACTTAGCTGAACCTAAAAGCAAACTGGACTATCCTTTAGTCATGGGTGGTCCAATGATGGGATTTGCGGTTCAAAACAATCAAGTTCCCGTTATCAAAACCACTAACTGTATCTTGGCCAACCCACCCGAACCTGCAGAAATGCAAATGCCTTGTATTCGTTGTGGTGAGTGTATGGATGCATGTCCTGTTAACTTATTACCACAACAGATGTATTGGTACAGTCACTCACATGAATTTGATAAAGTAGAAAAACTCAATATATTCGATTGCATAGAGTGCGGTTGTTGCAGCTATGTATGCCCTAGTCATATCCCTTTAGTGCAATATTACCGACATGCAAAATCAGAAATTAAAGAGATTCATGCTGAAGAAAAAGCCGTTGAGCTTGCTAAACAACGCCATGAGTTTAGGCTCGCCCGTATTGAACGAGAAAAACAGGAACGTGAAGCGCGTATAAAAGCCAAAAAAGACGCCGTTAAAAAACAAGCGGCTTCGGCGTCTAAAGACACAAGCAAAAATAAACCAAAACCTTCTGCAGCCGCGGCGGCTGCAGCTGCGGCAGCAAAAGTGGCAGCGGCTAAAAGAGCTGCCGGTAAAAACACGCTTATGCAAAATACAGCGCATACCGAAAACAAACAAACTGCAATGCCAGCGGCACGTAGAAAAGCCATTGAAGCCGCAAAGCAAGCGGCCAATCAAGCCAACAGTGGTGATAAACCTGCAAAAAGCCCCAAAGAAGTGGCTAAGAATGCAGCAATGGCGGCCGCAAAAAAACGAGCTCAAGCTAAAAAAGCGGCGGCAGCGAATGATACTGAATTAAATAAAAGTTCAACCGATAACACGACTGTTAAAAAAGACCCTAAGCAAGCGGCAAAAGCGGCGGCTATGGCCGCAGCTAAAAAACATGCTCAAGCTAAAAAAGCGCAACAGGCAAATAGTCAAACTTTAGATTTAACTGAAACTACTAAAGATTCAACAGCTTCTAAAAAAGAAGACGCACGCAAAGCCGCCATACAAGCAGCAAGCGTGGCCGCAAAAAAACGTAGAGTGGCCTCTGAAAATAAAGAAAATGAACCTAAAACTGAAACATCTACTACGGATAAAAAGCAAAAAGCAATGCAAACCGCCAAAGCCAATGCGATGAAAAAGGCTGCAGAAAGAGGCGCCAAGAAAAGAGCTAATCATCAAGTTAGTGAGCAAGCCCAACACAACTCTGAGGAGAGAAACTAAGTGAATACATTCAATCCAAGCTCCTCGCCTTTTACACACAACAATCAAAATGTTCGTAAGGTAATGCTAAAGGTTCAAATTGCGGCATTTCCTGCTTTATTGATGCATGTTTACCTATTTGGATACGGCATTGTCGTTCAATGGTTACTTGCGCTAACTACGTTACTTGTTGTTGAATACGTAATGCTCAAAATGCGAGGTCGCCCTGTTTTACCGTTTATTACAGACATGAGTGGACTAATTACGATAACAGGCCTCGTGTTTTGTATTCCGCCCTTGGCACCATGGTGGATTATTGTTTTAGGGAGTACTTTTGCTCTGATTTTTGGTAAACACCTTTATGGTGGTCTTGGCTATAACCCATTTAATCCAGCAATGCTAGGCTATGTTTTTTTATTAATTTCTTTTCCAGTACAGATGACTCAATGGATCTTGCCCCTTGATTTAGCTGGTCAAACACTCGACTTTATTCAATCTGCTCACTATATTTTTATTGGTCAAATCCCTGGCTTTAATTTAGATGCCATTACCGGTGCAACACCACTAAACTCATTACGTACAGGTCTTTCACAAGGTGTCAGTGTTATTCAAACCTTGCAAAACAAAGATGTCAGCATGCTATTTGGCTTATCTGGCTGGGAATGGGTAAATGTGGCTTTTGTAGTTGGTGGTATTGGGTTGATTATAACTCGGTCAATCAGCTGGCAATTTCCTGTAGGTTTTTTAGGAGCTTTAGCTCTCGTAAGTTTTATTTTTAATCAAATCAATCCTGAATTATACCCATCAGTCGGTTTTACCTTACTTAACGGTGGGACAATGCTTGCAGCATTCTTTATTATTACTGACCCCGTCACCGCCAGTACAACGCCAAAAGGTAGGTTTATCTATGCATGTGGAATTGGTATATTAGTTTATGTAATTCGTAATTGGGGCGCATTTCCTGATGGCATTGCATTTGCGATTCTACTTATGAATATTGCAGTTCCACTTATCGACCAATACACCCAGCCTCGCGTATTTGGGCATAAAGTTTAGGTAAGTTAGCCAGTATATGAATCAAAATACCAACAACTCCAAAGAACTTTTTAAAACCATGTTCAGTTCGGCTGGTAAACTGACCTTGTTTATTTCTATAAGTATTGTTTTACTACTTGGTATAAGAGCTTTAACAGCGCCTGCCATTGCTGAAGCAGAAAGAGAATCTTTGATTCAGACTTTCAGTGAGGTTTTGCCAGAAAAAAACTATAATAATGATCCTCTTCATGACACTATCATAATTAAAGACAAACACTACCTAGAATTATTAGGCTCGGCTAAGCCTGTTACGATTTACCGTGCCTTTAAAAATGAGGAACCTGCTGGTGCCATACTTACCGCTATTGCGCCAAACGGATATTCTGGAAATATCACTCTTTTAGTTGGCGTCTTGCCTGACGGTCGCATTTCAGGTGTACGAGTTCTAAATCACAGAGAAACACCTGGTCTTGGAGACAAAATTGAAATTGCTAAAACAAATTGGGTTTTAGAATTTGATGGCCGTAAACTGCGTGATAATAATGAACCACGCTGGGCAGTTAAGAAAGACGGTGGCGACTTTGATCAATTTACAGGTGCAACCATTACCCCAAGAGCTGTCATAGATGCAGTCAAAAATGCATTGATTGTAATAAATGATTTAGGAGCACACTTATATGAGTGAGAATGCAAGCAGTGTTTCAGAAAAACGTAAATCAATTTGGCACGATTACAAACTGATTATTGAAAATGGCCTTTGGAAAAATAACCAAGCCTTAGTTGCATTATTAGGTTTATGCCCTCTCCTTGCCGTATCTAATAACGCAATTAATGGCCTTGGTTTAGGCTTAGCTACCCTATTGGTGCTGGTTCTCTCTAATGCTATAGTATCAGCCATTAAAGATCATGTATCAGATGAAATTCGCATCCCTATATTTATTGCCATTATTGCAACAATGGTAACGATTATTGATATGGTAATGAATGCATATTTCCATACTTTACATGGAATATTGGGGATTTTTATCCCTCTAATCGTGACAAACTGTGCAATTCTTGGCCGTGCAGAAGCTTACGCTTCTAAAAACACCATTGATAAAGCCATTGTTGATGGTTTTTTTATGGGGCTAGGCTTCTTATTTGTATTGGTTCTACTGGGTGGTTTAAGAGAACTAATTGGAAACGGGACTTTATTTGATCAAGCACATTTGATGTTTGGTGATATGGCTAAAAGCTGGACCATTCATTTAAGTGAAGAGTATCAAGGTGTTTTATTAGCGAGTTTGCCTCCTGGTGCTTTTATTGGTTTGGGGTTATTAATTGCATTAAAAAATATGCTAGATGCAAAAAAAGTGCATAAAAAACAAAACCAATTAGGGATTCAAGTTGCTGTTACGCCAATGGAATCCAAACAAGCTTAAATCGTTTAAATCATAAGCTGTATCTTTCTGAAAAAGATAAACCACAGTTGAGCTTTGTGTTTGTGTAAATGCTTCAACAAACGCCAAGACTCCCCCTTGGAATATATGGTGCAAAGTTCTCAGCGTAGAGAACGATTAAGCAATCTCGACTGTTCGAAGCTGAGCTTGCTCAGCAAGTTGCGAGATTGTGTGTGAACAGCTTAGGACTTAACCATTTATGGAGAGGGATGCCCTTTATTTCTTGTCTCTGCGCTTTGCTTCAGCCAAGTTCTTCGTTTGGTTACTCTTTTTTTGGCATAAAAAAGAGTAACGGGAAGCCTGGTAGAAAGTATCAAGGCGAAGTCATTCAATTAAAAGGCTTCTCAACTTTTAGGTAATCTAAGGTTAAGATGAAACATTTATATATCAAGAAAATTCTAACAAAACCATATTATGAATAAAGCCAAACGCCAAGAGATTTTTGAACGCTTATCCGAATCAATTCCAAACCCGGAAACCGAGCTCAACTACTCTTCTCCATTTGAATTACTGATTGCTGTCATCTTATCCGCACAGGCCACGGACAAGGGTGTGAATATTGCAACCGACAAACTCTTTCCTGTCGCCAATACACCAGAGGCTATTTATGCTCTTGGAGTTGAAGGGTTAAAAGAATATATAAAAACCATTGGCCTGTTCAACACCAAAGCCGCCAATATCATTAAAACCTGCAAAATGCTGATAGACTTACACGACTCGAAAGTGCCTGACAATAGAGCTGATTTAGAAGCGCTACCTGGCGTTGGTCGTAAAACCGCCAATGTGGTTTTAAATACCGCTTATGGTCAACCAACCATGGCAGTGGATACACATATTTTTAGAGTATCTAATCGCACTAAAATTGCACCAGGTAAAAATGTATTGGAAGTAGAAAAAAAGCTATTAAAGAATATTCCCAAACAGTTCATTATTCCTGCTCACCACCTACTGATATTGCATGGTCGCTATACTTGCGTGGCTCGTAAGCCTCGCTGCGGCGCTTGCTGTATTTATGATTTATGTGAATTTAAAGAAAAAACGGCATAATTAATAAGTTCCTTAATAATTAAGCCAAGGTAACCAATTAAAAAGTATTCAATATGTTTTATACCTCAGAAAGAGACAAACTTAGACAATTTTACGTCGATACCTGGAGCAAAGCTCGTAATGGCTTACCAATGGATGCCATGGAAACCATGATTGCCCGAGTGATTGAATTACATCCAGAATATCACCCTATGCTGCAAAATGAGAAGCACCTAGGTAACGAATACAAACCTGAAGATGGCGAAACCAATCCATTTTTGCATATGGGCATGCATTTAGGCTTACAAGAACAAGTATCAATGGACCGCCCTGCTGGTATTCAAGCTATCTACCAGCAATTAGGTGAACGCTTGGGTGATGTACACGCCACAGAACACGCCATGATGGATTGTTTAGCTGAGTCATTATGGGTAGCGCAAAGAGACCAAGTTGAACCAGATGAACAGGCTTATTTAGAATGTTTACGCCGTTTACTTTTTAAGTAATTTTTTTGCATGATAAATTACGTAAATCAACTCAAAGGAATTTACTATGTTTTTATTTTCTACACTCTTAAAACGTCAAATAAGCTTGTTTATGCTTATAGCTGGCCTGCTAGTGTCAAGTAATTACGTATTAGCAGCCGATTCCAATGTTTTCGTTAGCCCTGCATGGCTTAAAAAACATCAGTCTAGCGTCAAAATCATTGATATGAGTGAACGAGCCAATTTTCAAAAATTTCATATAGAGGACGCTATTTGGGTTAACTATAGCTGGTTAATTAAACCTCAAAATGGCCTAGCCTTAAGTGGTGGTGAAAACTATATGGCGGATGTACTTTCACAATTGGGTATTAAAAACAGTGACCACATTGTTATATACGATGATATGGGTGGACTGGAAGCAAGTCGCTTATATTGGGAATTGGATAAACTGAACCATCAAAAGGTAAATATTTTAGATGGCGGTATTGTCAGTTGGGTTTTAGCAGGTAATAAAGTCACGCAAAAACCACCTAAACGCCCTGCTAAAACACAATATCAAGTACCTTCTAAAACCTTAACTAACGCTTTAACTGCAAATAAATCCGAAGTTATTGCCGCCACTAAAGATGCCAATACACTTCTCATTGATACTCGAACAAAAGAAGAGTATGCAGGGTCTTCAAAACAAAAACGTAGTGGTCATATACCGAGTGCACTTTGGTTTGATTGGTCAATGTCTGTGGATACAAAAAATGGCTTTAAACAACAGCCAACTGATAAGCTGTTATCAAGTTTAAGAGCGAAAAGTGTGAATAACCTAAAACAACCAATTATTGTATATTGCAATACAGCACACCGAGCAGCACGTAGTTATACCATGTTAAAAAGCATTGGTTTTACCAATATCAAACTTTACGATGGTTCTATGCAAGAATACAGTGTCGATACAGCTCTTCCACTTAAAATGGGTTCTCGTCCTTAATTAAAATGAAATTAGAAATCAGCCCCAATATCACGCATCTTCATATCTACACAGATGGCGGTTACTTCGAAAAAATGGATATTGGCGGCTGGGGTTTAGTTATTTATAAAAATGATGTAGAACTATACCGAGATTCAGGCTGGCAAAAACAGACGTCTAGTTTAGAGATGGAGTTGGTCGCTGCTCAAAAGGCCTTGGAGCACGTTCAGCAATATAGCTCTCAGACAGTTTTTCCTATTGAGAACATTTGTAAAACTTTATATACAGATTCTCGCATTGTTATAGAAGGTTTAACGCAAAAATATACCACTTGGTGCCAAAACCATTGGAAAGTTAAGTCAGGAAAAACAGTTGTTTATAAAGAGTTATGGCAAGCCCTATCAAATTTAACTGAACAACAGAAAGTTGAATGGAAATGGGTCAAAGGTCATAACGGTAATTTAGGCAATACCATTGCTGATCAACTTGCTCGTGATGCAGTTACTAAACGCAATGCAAACAACTAACGCATTGATCTGCGCTACGTGATAACTTAATCATATGAGAGTTCAATTAAAGTCACATCATCTTGAATTGGGTTTCTGTCTGCAAATTCTTCCACTCTTTCTTGAAGCAAACTCAAGTCAATTTGGTCTGAGCTCAGTTTTTGCAGAATAGGTTGAAGTGCATTTTCACCAAAATATTCACCTTCATTATTAGCCACTTCATAAATACCATCTGTATAACTATATAATTTATTACCTTCCGAAAATGGAAATGCAACCGGTGTTATTTTATGTTCGCAACACTCTACAATACCCAAAGCAACGGATATAGAATCACTCTGCCCTACTAAATCTTCTCGATTATAAATTACTGTAGAAGGCATACCAAAATTCCAAATAGTGACATTTTGCGCTGTTTTATCCCAATCAATATAGGTAGCGGCTAAAAAGCACTGTGACGGAAGTTTATGAAACAGTTCATTATTAATAAGTTCAAGAATATTTGGTGCTGTCGTATTTTCTTGCATTTGAATATAAAACAAAGAAGAAACTAAGGGCCCGGCAATAGCGGCATTTAAACCATGTCCTGTAAAATCACCAACTAGAATATGCTGATGGTTATCATCGTTAGAGGCAGATAAAACAATGTCGCCATTCGATTTTTCAACCGGTGAAATTAAGTAACGTAAATGACTTTTATCAAACCGTTTGTCTTTACGCATTGTGCTAATAATTTGCTCAAAATACTCGCTTTCTTGCTTTAATGCTGAGTTATTTTTCTCAACCATTTGACGAGTAAAGCTTAATGCAAGGTGTGTCTTTATTCTTGCCAAAAGCACCGATTCTGTAAAAGGTTTAGTAATGTAATCAACAGCACCAAGTTTAAACCCCTTTCGTTCATCTTCTGTTTCCATTAATGCCGTTAGAAAAATAATCGGGATATTTGTCGTCTCTAGCCTAGATTTTAAAGTGTGACAAACATCAAAACCTGATAGCCTTGGCATATTAATATCAAGCAAAATTAAATCTGGAATTCGATGTTTGACTAACTCTAAACAAGCCTCTCCACTCTCAACAACCTCAAGCTCGTATTGCTCTTCAATCAAGTCTTGCAAAACAAGTCTATTCAGAGGCTCGTCATCCACCGCTAAAATATATGGTTTAATGAATGATGGTAAACTAAGTAATGTTATTTTCTTTCCAATTCAACTCAGATATTGGCAACGTAAATCTAAATACGGCACCTTGTATTTTTTGTTTAGCGCTCCAGTTCTCTGCCCAAATACGTCCTTTATGTGCTTGTATAATTTCTTTACAGATAGCCAAACCTAAACATGTTCCACCGGTGTTAACAGCTTGACTATGACCTTGAATAAATTGTTCAAAAATAGACTCTAATTCTTGTTCAGCAATTCCCTGTCCAGAGTCTTGAATGGTAAACCTTATAAACCCATCATCGACTTTAGCGGATGAAATAACAATCTTTTGACCATAAGGCGTGTGTCTGATTGCGTTATTAATTAAATTAGAAATCACTTGTGCAATGCGTTTATTATCAAAATATGCCATACAATCGAGATTTTTAAACTCTAAATGAAGACTTTATTATCAATCAAAGATGCTTGTTCTGCGAGACAAGATTGAATTACGGGTTCAATATTCTGATATTGAAATTGAAAGCTCATCAAACCAGATTCCAATTTGGCTGAGTCTAACAAATCGTTTAAAAGTGTCATCAAACGCTGAGCACTTTGCTGAACATTATAAAAATAGCGTTGTATTTTTTCTGTGGATAAAGATTCAACTCGTGACTCCCCCATTTGGGCATAACTTAAAATCCCATGTAAAGGTGTGCGTATGTCATGTGTCATCTTAGCTAAAAACTCTGACTTTGCTTTATTAGCAAAGATGGCGGCTTCTCGTGCGGCTTTCATTTCTGATTCTAGGCGTTTTCTTGTTGAAATATCACGAAAAGCGAAATGGAAAACTGTCCGCCCATAGTATTCTAACCGTGTAAGAACTACATCTGTCCAGAAAAGTTCTCCACTGGCTCGCCTGTTGACCCATTCAAAATGATGCGAGCCTCTCTCTAAACAGATTTGTAACATTCTAAAGCCCTTACGGTGTGAGCTTTCACCATCAGGTTGAAATTTTGGCACAAATACTTTATTTGGTAAAGTAAGAAGCTGATCTTTGGATTTATAACCAAATATATCAACCGTTGCTTGGTTACAATCGACTATACGCCTTCCTTCACTAATAAAGATACCATCCGACGATTTTTCAAAAATGGTTTCAAAGGCCCTTTTCTGTCCATCCAATTCTTGGGTTCTTTCTTCAATGGCTCGCTGAAGCAGATCATTATCGAGACTGATTGCTTTTACTGTCTTCCTGTCTGTAAGGTCTCGTACAAAAGCTCCAATAACATTTTCGTTATTAATCTTAAATTTTGATGCACTGATTTCAACAGGTATAACTTTTTCTGACATGGTTTTATGTTGAGTCTCAAAAAGTACTTTTTTATCAAATAACAAATCTTTACAAATATCTTTTAATTCTACCGAACTATAATTAACGTCTATTTGATTAATATTCAAACTTAACAAGCTTTCACGCGTATATCCTAATAAATTACAAGCTTCAGCATTTACGTCCAAAATATCACCTTGGCAATTAAATAAATAAAAAGCCTCAGAACTATAATCAATTAAATCGTGATAGTACTTCTCCTGTTTTTTTAAGGTGTTATTAGCCTCTACTACTTGTAATCTAGCTCTAACAATCAAAAACATCGCAAGCGAAAACAAAAAACTAAATACAATTCCAAATGCCCATTTTTTTTTAATACTGGTATGTTCAAATTTTTGATAATCTGGCAAAGCTTTTAAGTTCACTTCGGTATTGAACAACCAATTTCGTCCTGCAAAAGGAAGATAAAACTCGTATGAACGAAACAAAAGCTCCTCAACTAAATACTCAGGACCGGATCCAGCAAAAGGTACACGATTTTTTTCTAAATCGGTTAAATAAAGACCTAAGCTTTTTTCCAATAAAGAATTTGTCTTTACGGATGATAAAAAATTATTCAGGTTAAGAATTAACGCTGTGTAGCCTTTTAACTTTTCTGACTTGCTATAAACAGGATGATAGATAATGACGACTTTATCATCACCTTTTTGTTGAACGATAGATTGAGGACTCGTAGCAAAGCTAGATTGAGTAATATCAGATAAATATAATGCTTGACGCTGTGCTTCATTGGAAAAGGAATCTCTACCAATTGCTTGAGCATTTTTTTCGAATGGAAACACATATTTAACAACAGCATAACGATCGTTAATTGTAGCTACTGCATTACGACTACCTTGATTCGTTTTTATTGCAAATTTTTCACCATACAGGTTTTTCATTTCTGCTTCAAATAGAAACCTTTGGTTTTTAGGTACGACTTCAATCCACTTCAAAGCGACTATATCTGGATTTGTCGTCATTAAAACTTGTGAAAAATTGTTAAATTCCGCTTGAGTGAGGTTATCAATTAAATGAAATGCAGCCGTTAAACTTTTAAGTCGTTCTAGTTCAACGGTAAGCGCTCTTTGAAGAGAAACATAGGCTTTTGAAGAGTCTTGACTAAATTTTTCTTCCAATAACTCAACTTCTTTTTTTTGTTGGTATTCAATCCAAATCGAGTTAACGATTAAACCTAAATCATACTTAATAGATAAGTTAATCTTGATGAAGTTTTACTGAGCACAAAAATTCCAAAAGTTGACTAATGAGGTCTATGCTTGATTTGAATACTAAATAAAATTCATAAAAAGCACTCTTATTCTAACGTAATCGAGATTTAACTGCGTATATATATGTAGAACACATATCATTTAGGGCGTTTTGTTCTGTTTAGTAACCACAATGTAATTGTGGACGACTTATTTTTAAAAATTGATTACTATATAAATAGTCGACTCTGAATAACAACTTTAAAATTATGTGAGACGTTTAAGTAGTTAGGCTCTAGGCGTGGATTGCAAGTAAGGGTTGTTTCCTTACCAAGATTAACAACGAGCATGCCTGCTTAAACGCCTACCCGAAGGGGCTGCGCCAGCTCTCCCTCATCTGCGTTAGAATCTTATGTTATCTAGATAGCACTTCAAAATTCTGCCTTGTTGAGGAAAATCTGACTTTGCCATAATTTAAAGTAGTTATTCAAAGTCGACTAAATAACGTAAATAGTATAACCAAAGGTAAAATCAATGCTCGAAGCTGGTCAAAAAGCCCCTTTAATCTCTAGTCTTAATCAAAATAATGAAGAAGTTAACCTTACTGATTTCCAGAACCATAAAAATATCGTGCTCTATTTTTACCCAAAAGATGATACGCCTGGTTGTACCATTGAAGCGAATGACTTTAGCGCCTTAGCCGATGATTTTGCACAAGCGAATACGGTTATAATTGGTGTTAGCAAAGATGATTGTGCGAGTCATCAAGCTTTTATTGATAAATTTGACCTAAAAGTAGACCTTTTGGCAGATACATCTGGTGAGGTTTGTGAAGCTTATGATGTATGGCGTTTAAAAGAAAAAAATGGTATATCCAAAATGGGTATTGTACGTTCAACATTTATTATTGATAAACAAGGCAACCTAGCCTATGTTGAATATGGCGTTTCACCTGATGGCCATGCTGCAAAGATGTTAGATAAAGTTCAGGCACTTTAAAACTTCATTACTGCATTTAAAACTGAGTTTAGTTACAATAAAAAAGCGGTGTTACCAGGCCTGGTAACACCGCTTTTTTATTGTAATAATGCTTTAAAAACCATAAATATCTTAATTAAACGCGCCCTACTTTAAACTTACGGCCTTTAATTTTATTTTGGTTTAAGCCTCTTACGACTTCTGCTTCATAACCACGTTCAATCGCGACATAGCTAGAGTGATCAACAACATCAATCTTACCCACGTGCTTTCCTTCTAGACCAACTTGTTTGGTAATCGCTCCCAATATATCTCCACGGCGCACTTTATCTTTACGGCCTCCAGAAATATATAAAGTGACAAACTTAGGTTCTACCGGATTAATTCTTGCATTCGGCAGGCGTTCAATTGACTCATATTCAAGTGCATGACCTTGGTAGTCACTCAAATGGTCTAACTTGTAACGCTCTTTTTCAGTAAACAGAGTAATGGCTTTGCCTTCCAGGCCTGCTCGCCCTGTTCGGCCAATGCGATGCGTGTAGGTTTCTTGATTTCTTGGCAATTCATAGTTAATTACCGCTGGAAGCGCTTCAATGTCTAAGCCACGCGCGGCGACATCGGTTGCCACTAATAAATTGGTGCTATGATGTTTAAAACGAATCAAAATTTGTTCACGTTCACGCTGTTCCATATCGCCATGCAAAGATACCGCATCAAAACCTTTGCTATTAAGGTAGTCAACCACCTCTTTTACCAACGCTTTGGTGTTACAGAAAATCATCCCGTGTTCAAACTGGTTTACCGATAACAATCTAACCAAACTCGCCAATTTATCTTTGTGGTGACACATATAGAAAGTTTGTTCAATAGTTTCCATTCCGTGATGCGCTTCAACGGCAATTTGCATTGGGTTCTTTTGAAAACGACGGCTAATATATTCAATATCATCGGGGAATGTCGCAGAAAACAGTAGAGTTTGACGAGTATGTGGCGTGTAATCAATAATATCCACCATCTCTTCTTTAAAGCCCATTTCTAGCATTCTATCCGCTTCATCTAAAACCAAGGTCTGAATATCAGAAATATCGAGATTATTCTTTTGAATATGGTCTTTAAGACGACCTGGTGTGCCAACTACAATATGTGCGCCATGTTCTAGCGAGGCAATTTGCGGGCGCATTGGAACACCACCAGAAAGCACAATTATTTTAAGGTTGGCTTGAAAGCGAGCTAATCTTCTGAGTTCTTCCGCTACTTGATTACTCAATTCACGAGTTGGGCAAATCACCAACCCCTGCACCGACATCTTTGTAACATCCAACTTTTGTAACATTGGAATACCAAAGGCCGCCGTTTTACCACTACCTGTCTTTGCTTGCGCAATCAAGTCATGCCCACCTAAAGCAAGCGGTAACGCCTCTTCTTGGATAGGTGTCATATTGGCATAACCTAACTGAGCTAGGTTATCTAACTGCGATTTTGGTAAATCTAGATGAACAAATGCAGAGCTTGCTAAATCGGTCATTTTATTTACCACACATGTTTACTAGCATAATAACAGAAGGCGGCCATAAAAGCGGTCTCTTGGAACTTTTTCAAACCCGTCTCTGCAAATGTAATTGGCAATGGATAATGTTTTAGATGTACCTTTTGATCAGATGATGACATCAGCACAACATTGATATCATCCATTAGCTGAAGCGTTGCCTCTAACTTAAAGCCATTTGCACCCCCTGCAAATTTACCCTTTTTCATACGTTCTTTAATGACAACCGTGTCAATTTGATAATCGGTCATCAATTGTTTAAACGTTTTTTGAAAATATTTAAGATCGTTTGCCTTATCCGGGTTTTGGCAGGTCACTCGACGCACACGGCAATCAGGCAAGTTAAATAACTCATTTTCAACCGTCAACAAGCAGACAACGGCGTCATTACCGCTCAGTTCTACACCACAAATTCGCATCATTTTGTTTTCCTTTTCAGCTTTACTTTTTGATTGCTGAATTATTTTGCCGACCATGTGTCACGTAATGCAACAGTACGGTTATAAATTTGTTTATCTACTGATTGATTATCTCTACAGAAATAACCTTCACGTTCAAATTGATACGCTTTTTCTGGCTCTGAATTAAGCAGGCCTGGTTCTACAAAGCCGTTTTTAATCGTTAAAGATTCTGGATTAATAACAGATTCAAAATCATCTTCTTTTGCTGGATTTTCTACGGTAAACAGGCGGTCGTACAGTCTAAACTCAGCAGGTATGGCTTTACTTGCCTCAACAAAATGAATCACCCCTTTTACCTTACGGCCATCAGCGGGATTTTTGCCGTGTGTATCTGGGTCATAAGTACAGTAAACCGTTGTCACATTGCCATCCGCATCATATTCAGCACGAACACCTTTAATCACATAGGCATTACGTAGACGCACTTCTTTGTCTAAAGCCAAACGCATAAACTTTCCATTAGGTGCTACTTCAGTAAAATCCGCACGGTCAATATACACTTCTCGACCAAATAGTATCTCACGTTTACCCATCTCTTCATTTTGCGGATGAATTGGCGCCATCAATACTTCTGGCTCGCTTTCGTAGTTTTCAATAACCAGCTTAATTGGGTCTAAAACGGCCATTGAACGCGGTGCAACCTTATTTAAATCATCACGCACTGCGGCTTCTAAAATCCCCATTTCGGTCATGCTATCTACTTTAGAGATACCAATACGTTCAGCAAAGTCACGAATTGAAGCTGGAGTATAACCACGACGACGCATACCAGAAATGGTTGGCATACGAGGGTCGTTCCAACCTTCCACTAATTTATCATCTACAAGCTGATGCAACTTACGTTTAGACATCACCGTATATTCAAGATTCAGACGTGAAAACTCATATTGATGCGGGCGGTCTGGTTTTGAAAAATCATCCAAATGATCCAATACCCAATCATACAAACGACGGTTATCTTGAAACTCTAAAGTGCATAAAGAGTGCGTGATATGTTCGATGGCATCCGAAATACAGTGTGCAAAATCGTACATTGGATAAATACACCACTTATCTCCCGTTTGGTGATGCGTCTCGAAACGCACACGGTATAAAGTTGGATCACGCATACACATAAATGAAGAAGCCATATCAATTTTGGCTCGTAACACACACTCACCCTCTTTGAATTCACCGTTTTTCATTTTACTGAACAGTGCTAAATTCTCTTCAACCGAGGTATCACGACACGGGCTATCTTTTCCAGGCTCTTTTAACGAACCACGGTATTCACGTGACTCTTCTGAATTTAAGAAACAGACATACGCCAAACCTTTTTCAATAAGCTCGGTCGCGTAGGCATAGAATTGGTCAAAGTAATTAGATGAATAACAAATGTCACCCGCCCACTGAAAACCAAGCCATTGCACATCCTGCTTAATAGAATCCACATATTCCATATCTTCTTTTGCAGGGTTGGTATCATCAAAACGCAGGTTACACAGGCCTTTATAGTCCTCTGCCAAACCAAAATTCAAACAAATAGATTTGGCGTGACCAATGTGTAAATAGCCATTGGGTTCAGGGGGAAAACGTGTATGCACTTGTTCATGCTTATGATTAGCTAAATCATCATTAATAATATTGCGAATGAAATTCACTGGGCGATCAACTGTTTCGTTGTTACTCATCTACTTAAAACCTATAAATACCGATATGACAAACCTAGAAAGCAACCAGGCCTGGTGAGAAATTAATGCGGGAAATTATAGCATTATTGCAAGTCACTTATTGATACCTTTCTTTGAATGGAGTGCACAACTTTAAAAAAGAAATAACCTGCTTGTCTTGAAAACCGACTAATACCTTTTCTTATCTTTAGAGAGTAGAATACTTTGTAAACTTTTACTTATAAACAGGCATACAAAGGTTTCAACCTATGGATTTTTTGACTTTCAAAACCTTTATTAGCACTGATGTGCTCATTGCGTTTTATTATTTAGGCGCAGTCATATTGCCTATTACGCTTTGGTTTTTTCTCATTTGGGCTAGCAAAAAATATCAAATTTTAGGAACGATTTATGAGACGGGTCAATCCCTTTTCTGGCGTTCATTAACAACAAAACAACAGGTTGGAATCATTTTGATGTTTACAGCTGCTTTCTTTTTTATGCAACTATTTTGGCGAATGATGTTTGAGTTCTTAATTGCTTACATGCAAATTCGGGATGCCTTAGTGGCAGAACATCTTGGATAAATCTTTTATTACAGGAAAAAAAACGCCTAACAAATGTAGGCGTTTTTTTATAAAAATAAGACGTTACGAGACCTTTGCAAGAGAGGGGTGCAAAGGTCTCTTTTCGGTTTTGCCGTTAGAATTATTTTAAAGCTGTTACATACTCAGCAATTGATTTCATATCATCAGTACTTAAGCCTGCCGCCATTGGTGCCATCATGCCAGTCATTGGTCCCATTTGCTCACCTGCTTTGTATTTTTCTAGCTTAGCAACAACCTCTGCAGCACTCTGGTTATTTAAACGTGGTCCAACGCCACCCTCACCATTAGCACCATGGCAACCTACACATGTTGCATATGCTTTCTCACCCGATGGAGAAGATGAAACCATTTCTGACACTTCCTCTTTCACAGCCGCTACTTGCTCTTGTACCTCTTCTTTCACAGCTGCTGCTGTTTCTTGTACCTCTTCTTTCACGTCTGCTGCTGTTTCTTTTACTTCAGCCATGGCTTTAGAAGCTGGAGATGGCTCAGGTTGCATAGTAGCCTTTGGAGCTTCTACTGGAGCTGGCTGTTTAACAGCCATAGCACTTTGCTCTGCAGCAGATTCTTGCGCTGTTTTTGCTTCATCATTATCACCTGAACAACCAGCAATAAGTAAAGCAGACCCTAAAACAGCAGTTGAAAAAATAGCGGTTGCGTTTAAATTAAAACGTTTAGTCATGTTATATCCTCGATATTGTTTGTTTCATTTTCAGGTTAAAGCAAAAGACAGCACTCAATGATGAAAAAAATATGAATATGAGTGCAAAGTCTTGAGCAGGTTTATTCACAACCTCAAAAACCCTTAAAAACATTAATTTTCTATAGCAGCTTAAAACGCTTTTCTGGTGGATACAAGCAATTTTCTGAAATAAGCAATAATTAGTAGATTACATAAGAAAATCCAGATCAATCAGAGCTCACAACCCAGTTGATCTGAACATGTATTAAAGTGATTTCATTTGCTTTTCTATACGCTGAATAGAAACAGGCTTTAGAGTTTTCATTGGTTGAGAAAATAGAGAAATACGTAACTCTTCAATCATCCAGCGAATATCTACCAGGCCTGGTTGGTTTTGATAAGCGGGTTCTTCTGCGATTTTTTGATATTGTTTTAATATCGGTTGAATTTCACGAATGGATTTCTGGTCTTTACTTGGATCCAAATCTAATTTTTCTAAACGAATTTTCAAGGCTTTCAAATAACGCTCAATCTGTTTGAACCAAACTTCTGGTGTATTACGTACAAAATCTTTCGATATCAGTGCATCCAGCTGTTGTTGAATATCCGAAATAGAGGCTAACCAACGAGGGTTTACACGTCCTCTTACCTGTTTGGCTATCTGCTGATGCATGGTAAAAATGTCGTTTACCTGCTTAGCTATCTGCTGAGCTACATTCACCCATTGGCTTTGAACTTCTTTTAAAACATCATCAAATTCTTTTTGAGTACGAATCTTCTCTGGATTCGCAACCAAAGCCTGCAAAGCTCTATCAATCACCTGCTGCGTTAAGTCTTGGCAGGTTCCATAAGGTGCGTAACATAAGCACGCCTTTTGCAAAGGCAGTTTTTTCTGCAGGTACTTAACCTTATCTGCCAGTAAACGTTCTATTAATAACAAAACGGCTTCAGCATGCGATTCAAGTGACGCTTGCTGCTCGCCCATTAATCCTAATACAATTTCATTGCCTTGAATTTGTAAGGCTGGGTAAGCCAGCATCTCTTTGCCTTGACTTTTAATCGTTTGGCTTTGTTCTAAGTCACCAAAATTCCACTCGGTAATCACGGTGTTTTGATTTTTTTGTTTTGCCTGATGCTTTTGAATTTTGGCATCAACCAAATGCTGATACTCTTGTTTTAAAGCATCTAAACTGGCGTTTTCTGCCAACTTTCTGCCCTTATCATCTTGCAAAATAAAGTAGGGAATTAAATGCTCTGGTAGAACCGTATCAATAAAATCATTGACCGACACCTTTTGATTAGCTTTGCGATTGAGCGCCCAGACAAGCTGATGCAGATAAGGTTCTTTTTTGCCACCAGAAACCACTTTATCGGCACTCATCTCCGCTAATACCAAATCGGCATAGTGTGGTGCCGGGATAAACTGTTTTCTAAGAAGTTTAGGTAATGATTTGATATAAAAGGCTGTTTTCTCTTTAAGCAGGCCTGGTGTTAGCCATTCAAGATCTTCTTTTTCAACCGTATTTAAACTCGAAAGGGGTAAATGATAAATTAAACCATCACTCTTTTTACCTGGTTCAAAATGGTAATCCACGTCCAAAGACATCTGATTACTAAGATGCACTTGGTCGGGATAGTCATGCAACATTGAACCACTCGCAGACTGTTTCATTAAATCCGCTTCAGTCAGGAATAAAGCTTCCAATTTTTGCGGTGATTCTTTTTCGGCCTTTTTTACCCATTTTTCAAAAGCGGGTTTGCTGTAAATATGCTTAGGAATTCGCTCATCATAAAATTGATACAGCACCTCTTCATCGACTAAAAAGTCAGGGCGACGCAGTTTATGCTCTAACTTCTCAATTTTTTGAATCAAAGCTTGGTTATGAACAAAAAATTTGGCTTTAGTAAATAACTGCCCTTCCACCATGCCGTGGCGTAAAAAGATTTTATGTGATTCTTTAGGATTGATTGGCCCATAATTACAATGGCGTTTCGTCACAATCGGCAAACCATATAGAGTAATGGATTCATAAGCACCAACTTGCCCATTCTTTTTCTGCCAATGTGGATCACTGTAACTATGCTTAATAAGATGTTTGGCTAAACTTTCTACCCAACGCACATCAATTGCCGCATTAGTACGAGCATATAATTTGGTGGTTTCAACTAACTCCGCAGACAACATCCATTTTGGCTTGCGCTTAAACAGACTGGAACTTGGGTGAATAAACAGTTTGGTATTACGCGCGCCTAAATACGATTTTTCATCATCTCGCGTCGCCACATTACCGAGCAGGCCTGCTAACAAAGAACGATGCACGGCAATACTGTGCATATCACTTAAACGCTCTTTCACCTCGCCTTGTTGGCCATTAGGCAATTTCTGGCGTACCTCTTCATATAGATGAAGCTCACCCACTTTCATACCAATGCGTTTTAGACTTTGTTCTAATTGCATGGTCAGTTCATGCCACTCTTTCATACGCATATAAGAGAGAAAATTGGTTTTACAGAGTTTTCTTAATTTATTTTGCGACAGATGGCGACGCTGATGCTCATAAAATCGCCATAGATTTAAGAAAAATAAAAAATCCGAACGCTCATCTTCAAAAGGTTTATGCGCAACTCTTGCGGCCTGCATAGTAGTTTCATTAATATCACGTGGGTCTTGAATACTTAATACCGCTGCAACAATCAACACCTCAGCTAAGACGCCATTTTTTTCAGCTTCAATCACCATTTTAGCCACGCTTGGATCAACGGGTAATTTGGCAATTTGACGCCCTTCTTCAGTCAACCTGCGTTTATCATCCAAAGCGCCCAGTTCGTGCAGCTGTCTAAATCCATCATTAATCGCTTTATCGTTGGGTGCTTCTATGAATGGAAATCGATTTACCGCTCCCAGTTTTAACTGAGTCATAGTTAAAATCACCGATGTTAAAGAAGTACGGTGAATTTCAGGATCGGTAAATTCTGGGCGAGCATTAAAACTCTCTTCATCATAAAGACGAATACAAATACCATCACTCACACGCCCACAACGCCCTTTACGCTGATTAGCGGATGCTTGTGAGATTTTTTCTATGGGCAAACGCTGAACTTTATTGCGCACACTGTAACGACTGATTCTTACCAGGCCTGGGTCAATGACATATTTAATACCTGGAACAGTCAAAGAGGTTTCAGCCACATTGGTACTTAAAATAATGCGACGTTTTTGAGAGGTTTTAAACACTTTTTGCTGTTCACTCATCGACAATCGAGCATACAGCGGAACAATTTCAGTATTTTTTAATTGATGCTTACGTAGGGCTTCCGCTGTTTCTTTAATGTCTCGCTCACCCACTTGAAACACCAATACATCACCAAACGGGTCTTCATGGCCAAGTTCATCAATGGCATCGACAATACCTGTAACCATATCTTGCTCAATCTCATTACCTGCATCATCTTCATAACTGGATAATGGGCGATAACGCAGTTCAACAGGGTATGTTCGGCCAGAAACCTCAACAACAGGTGGGCGTTTACCGTTGATTGTAAAGTGGTCCGCAAATCGTTGAGTATCAATGGTTGCAGAAGTAATAATAACTTTAAGATCTGGGCGTTTGCTTAATAACTGTTTTAGAATGCCCAATAGAAAATCGATATTAATGCTACGCTCGTGCGCTTCATCAATAATAATGGCTTCATATTGATTTAAATAACGATCGTTTTGAACTTCCGCTAACAGAATTCCATCGGTCATGACTTTAATCAGACTATTGTCATGCACTTGATCTAAAAATCGAACTTGATAACCAACAACTTGCCCAAGCGATGAATGCAGTTCTTCTGAGATTCTTTCTGCCACACTGCGAGCAGCAAGTCGTCTTGGCTGAGTACAACCAATTTTTCCATGAACTCCTAGCCCTGCCTCTAAACAGATTTTAGGAATTTGCGTGGTTTTACCTGAGCCTGTCTCACCAGCAATCACCACAACTTGGTTATTTTTAATCAACTCAACCAGTTGATCCTTTTTACCTGCAACGGGTAACGCATCGTCGTATTCAGTTTTTGGCAAGCTCTTTTTTCTAGCTTCAACCTGTAATAACGATTTTTGTAGTTTTTCGCTAAGCTTTAACCAGGCCTGGTTAGTCTTTAATTGCTCTTCAGATAAACCTTCAAAACCACCTTTATCAAATCCTCTTTGCAAAAAGAAACGGTCTTTGAGCATGCAGGCATTGATAGCGCTTTTAAAATTTTGAATTGAAATACTTGAGGTTGACGAAACTGTCATAACTATAGATAATAACCAGATTAATATTTTATATAACACTAGTATTTCAGCGAATACTAATATCGTTTTTAAACGCTTATTATAGCAAACACAATACGCAATCATTCATTAACACAAGGTGGTGCAATATGAAAATTCGACAGCTATTTGATTATGACACATGGACCTTCACATATTTAGTCTGGGATGAAGCCACTAAAGAAGCGGCTGTAATTGATTCTGTGCTTGAACAGGTTGAGCGTGATATGCAACATATTGAAGAGCTTGGTTTAGATGTTAAATACCTGCTTGAAACCCATATTCACGCAGACCACATTACAGGTGCAGGCCCAATTCGTAAACGTACCCGGGCTAAAATTGCAGTTCATAAAAAATCTGGTTCAGAATGTGCGGACATCTTAACTAAAGATGGCGACACCTTTAAGTTAGGTGAACAAGAAATCAAGGTGCTTTACACACCTGGCCATACCAACAACGACAGCACCTACTTAATTGACGGTGCGGTTTTTACTGGGGATACATTGCTGGTTCGTGATTGCGGTCGTACAGACTTCCAATTAGGAAGCAATGAAGATATGTACCACTCTTTAACAGAGAAGTTATTTAACTTACCTGAAGACACTTTGGTCTTCCCTGCCCACGACTACAAAGGCTTTAGCCAGTCAACCATTGGTGAAGAAAAGCAATTCAATACTCGAGTCGGTGACGGTAAAAGCTACGAAGACTTTTCAACCATTATGAATGGCTTAAACCTACCCAATCCAAAACGAATCGATATCTCAGTACCAGGCAACTTAAAGTGTGGTGATTTAGACGATTAACACACAAATATGTTAAATCTAATAAACGAAAAAGCCCGATAGAACAAAGTTCATCGGGCTTTTTTTATTTTCGAATTTTTCACCTAAACCAAAGAATGATTCAGATTGCACCTAAAATTTGTTAGATCAGACAAAAATAACAGAATGTACAAATAGTACTCGACCATTTTTAACGCAGAAATGGTTCTGTTAGAGGGCAATCTAGCTGTTTTAATGAACTTCTAGCACTTCTACTTTGTAATCCAGTGTTTTGTCCGCTAAAGGATGATTTCCGTCTAGGTAAACTTTATCTTCTGTCACTTCAATAATACGGAAAGTAATCGTATTACCTTCTGGATCTTCGGTTTCGACTGATGAACCAACTTCAACTTCGACATTGTCTTCAAAGTTTTCTGGGCCGGCAAAAACAATTAAATCGTCATTGGTTACACCGTACGCTTTTTCAGGAGGAATCGTCACTTTGGCTTCGAATCCAGGCTCTTCACCTTCTAGAAATTCTTCTAGGCCTTCGATAATTTCACCCTCACCTTGAATGTAAATAACAGGCTCGCCACCAAATGTTGAATCTAATACATTGCCTTTATCATCACGTAGTTCATAGTGAAATGTAACGCGACTGCCTTTTTTAATTCTCATAACTCAACCTTTTGAATTTGTTTTGCTTTAAAATAATGTGCAATATTTTACCGTAAAGAGAACAGCAATGCGTCAGATAATCTTAGATACTGAAACCACAGGTTTTGAACCGCATAATGGCGACAGAATCATTGAAATTGGTGCGGTTGAAATGTCTAAACGCCGTTTAACGGGTAATAATTACCACCAATATATCTATCCAGAGCGCACAGTACCTCAAGAGGCCATTGAGGTTCATGGTATTACCGATGAGTTCTTAAAAGACAAACCCGTTTTTGCCCGAATTTCTGACGAATTTATGGAGTATGTCGCTGGTTCAGAGTTAATTATTCATAATGCACCGTTTGATGTTGGCTTTATCAACCAGGAACTTTCGTTATTACCGGGCAATAAATGGGGAAAGATTGAAGACCATTGTGTGATTACCGACTCGCTCAAAATGGCGCGTAAAAGTTACCCTGGGCAAAGAAACTCATTAGATGCATTATGTAAACGTTTAGGAATTGATAACTCTAACCGTACATTGCACGGGGCTTTACTCGATTCCGAGATATTAGCCGATGTTTACTTGACCATGACAGGTGGGCAAACCGACTTAATGTTGAGTGCGGACAGTCAAAACACACAAAACAGCGGGCATAATACATCCACAATTAGAAGCGACAGGCCTGATTTAAAGGTGCTAAAGGCCAATGATGCAGAAATTTTGCTGCACAACAAAAAACTCGAAGAGATTTCTAAAAAAATCGGTGAGAATATAGCTTGGTAGTACAATTGAATGAATAGAGATATTTACTCTATAAAGGTCTCTAATAGAAACAGAAAACGCCATTAAATGGCGTTTTTTTATCAATGACATACTAAAAGGCTACCTTTTAGCCAACAACTCATCTATTGCTAAATTGGCTAGCTCATCTACCCTTTCATTTTCTGGATGACCGCTGTGACCTTTTACCCAAAACCATTCGACACTATGCGGTTGAAGTGCGGCATCTAATCGCAGCCACAATTCTTTATTTTTGACCGGTTGATTTGCCGCTGTTTTCCAGCCCTTCTTTTTCCAACCTGCCATCCATTTGGTAACGCCATTTTTTACATATTGTGAATCGGTGGTTATGTGCACAGTGCTCGCCCTATTTAAGACTTCAAACGCTTGAATGGCCGCCATTAACTCCATTTGGTTATTAGTGGTATCAGCCTGATTACCTTTTAATTCTTTACGGTGTTTACCATATTTCAATAATACCCCCCAACCACCTGGGCCTGGATTACCACGGCAACCACCATCGGTATACGCTTTAACTACTTGCATTATTTCTACTTCACTACCCTAATTGAGACCTTTACACGAGAGGATTCACAAATAAAAATAGTTAAAATTCGCCTGACTTTCGTTCAAAACCTTGCTAATAGCTAGCTATTAGCTGCATTCTTCGCCTCAATCAGACAAATTTTTCCATATTTTTCTTTTGCGGCCCACTCGTGCAAAGGTCTCTAATGATTTTCTTTGTGATTCTTATATGTCTTAATTCTATTAGATGGTGCTGTAGCCCCGTTTTTAAGACCTTGCCAACTTGGTAGATGCCATTTTAAGCCCACTAAAGTCGGGGAATCTACTCGTTTTTTGGCAACTAAACAATAGACATTGCCAAAATCTAAACCAATCCACTTTAGTCCACGCTCTACTTTTTCTATAAACATAACCCAAAACGCATACTTTTCATTTTGACTAAAGCACATAACTGAACTGTATTCGACGTATTCAATATCGTAACCCAATACTTCTAGCCACTCTTTAATTCGATTGGCTCTTCTGAATTTCGCTTTTTTAAAACCCGTTAACTTAGAAAAATATTTTAGTCTAAAAGGCATACAGGCAATAGGGTTAAAACCTGTTAAAACAATATGCCCTTCAGGCAACAGCATATTATCAACCCGTCTCAGCAAATAATAAGGATCATCAACAGTTTCTAGGGTATGCGGCAGGATAACAACATCGGCTTTATCTTGCCCAATAGGTAAAAAATGCAGTTCAGCTTGAACCCAATAAATACCTTTTTGCTGAACAAAATCAGGAGCAACCGTGTCATCAACCAGTAACTTAGAGGATATTCGGCTATTTTGGGTCAAATTTTCTGTTGAAACACAACCAAGTTGAACTAAAAAATAACCAAATAAGTTCTCAATGTATTTATCTATAAGCTGCTTTTCTTGGTTAAAGATGGCCAGGCCTGCTGAAGTTTTAAACCAATGCTTTAAAAACTGCTGAAAACCCTGATTCATAACTCTTTTCCCCAGTATTTATCGTGTATTTTTGATAGAATTATTTGCAATTATAACAATTGGTTGTTTTGTCTTATTATGAATATCGTTGGCTTACCCGCCCTTGTTGGCACATATGACAATTATATCTGGGTTATCCATAATGAAAAAGAGGCTTGGGTCGTTGACCCTGGCGAATCTGAACAGATTATAGAGTTCTTAAATAACAATCAACTTGTATTAAAAGCCATTTTAATCACACATCAGCATTTTGATCATGTTGATGGGGTAGAAGCGCTCAAAGAGCACTGTCCAAATTGCACCGTCTATGGCCCCGAAAAAAGTAACCACCCAACCATTCAAGTGAAATGCAAAGAAAACGATTCTGTGCAATTAAACGAACGTTTTTCTCTAAAAGTATTAGATACCCCAGGCCACACTAAAGACCATATTGCTTACTACAATGATGAAGCACTATTTTGTGGCGATACATTATTTACCGCAGGTTGTGGTCGAATTTTAGGTGGTTCTGTTGAAGAGTTTAGCAGCTCGATATTAAAGTTACGTCAGCTACCAGACACCTTAGGCTTTTATTGCGCTCATGAATACACAAACACCAATTTAGCTTTTGCAAAACTAGCAGAACCTGAAAACATACAATTACAGCAACGTATAGACAAAACGGATATTCATTATCCTGCTATCCACCAAGGACCACAATCGACGCTTGGTGAAGAGAAGCTAACCAATCCATTTTTACGTTTTGACACCCCTGCTTTAAAAGCAGAATTAATAAAACGCGGCGCTAGCAATTCAGCTAGCAGTTTATTTGCTGAACTCCGATCTTGGAAAGATCAGTTTGATAAAAGCCATTAATGCCAAATTTAATCGTCAGTAAAACCTTATTTAAACAAAAAAAACAGATGCCAAACTTGAAACAAAAAATTCATTCATCGACAAAAAACTTAGCCATTTTTAGTTTTACATCACTCTCAATTTTATTATCAGGTTGTGTTATAAATCAAAATGTTAAAACGGATAGTAAAAAAAATTCTAACGTAATCAGCAGCCAAAACAACCATTCTAAAACAGGCTCACCGGATATCACACCTGACAAAATAAATGTAGATATTCATGTTGAACAACATCACGATATTGTTTGGGATGAGATGCGTAAAAAGTTTCATTTAGCCGATCAATATCAAGGTCAATACGACAATTATTTAGAGTTTTATAAAAAACGTAAAACCCATCTAAAGAAAGTGTCTCAACGTGCAGAACCTTACTTGTACCACATCGTTACTGAAGTTAAACAACGTAGCATGCCTTATGAAATTGCGTTGCTACCAATTATAGAAAGTGGTTTTCGCCCGCGTGCTCATTCCAGTCAAAAAGCGGTAGGTTTATGGCAATTCATTCCAAGTACAGGTGACATCTACGATTTAAAAAGAAACTGGTGGTATGACGGACGTAAAGATGTTGTAAAAAGCACTCAAGCCGCTTTAGATTATTTAGAAAGACTCTACAAACTGAATAACAATGACTGGTTACTTGCCTTAGCTTCATACAATGCAGGCTTAGGCACAATTTACAGAGCACAAAAACAGTATCGAAAAAAACACAAAAATGACGCTAACATTAAAGATTACCAACCAAACTATTGGGAAATTCGTCGCTACCTGCCTAAAGAAACGCAAAATTACGTTCCCAAACTCTTAGCGGTTTCTCACTTGGTTGATGACGCCAGTCAATTTAATATTGAGCTTCAACCTATAAAGAACAGTCCTTTTTTTACGCAAGTGGCACTTAACAGACAAGTCTCATTAAGCCAAGTAGCGAAACTTGCTGACACCCCTAAATCTTTACTCGACATTTTAAACCCGGCTTATCATCAACCCGCAACCCCTCCAAATGGCCCGTTTCATTTGTTATTGCCTACAGAAAAGGCAGATGCTTTTTCTATTAGCTTAAAAAACAACAAAGAAATATTTAATATTCACTGGCAAAAACATAAAATCATGCCAGGTGATAGCCTTGGCGTTATTGCTCAGAAATATAAAACGTCATCAAAAGCCATCAAAAAACTCAATGGTATGAAAAACTCTAAAATTCGTGCAGGGAAAACCTTGTTAATTCCAATCCCTGCCGACAAAGCGACCTTAGTTGCGCTGCAAACAAATAAAAGCAATGCTGTAACAAGCAAAAAGGCAGCATCTAAAGGCAAGTTAAGTCAGAGTTCAAAACGCAATCAGCACACTCATACGGTTAAGGCTGGAGATTCTTTATGGAATATTGCAAAACACTATAATGTGACGCTGACAGAGTTATCAAAATGGAACAACATTTCTGTTAAAACGCCATTAAAACAGGGGCAAAAATTAGCCATTTTTAATGACCAATATGGTCAAAAAATTAAGCATACTTTGCAAACGGGTGAAAGTTTATGGAGCCTTTCTCAAAAGTATAAAGTAACCAGTAAACAGATTGCTCGGTGGAATTCGATTTCTCTTAAAAAAACACTTCAACCAGGCATGGTTCTTACCATATGGGCAAACTCAGCAGCCACAAAATATATTGTTAAAAGCGGTGATAATTTATGGAACATCGCAAAAGCTAATCAAGTTTCAGCTAAGCAACTGGCAAAACATAACAATCTATCGCTTAAAAGTTTGTTAAAACCAGGCCAAATACTTCAAATACCACTAGAATCGTAAAAATACTTAATTTGTAACTATTCAAATTCTTAAACCATTTACAATAACTCTCAAATTAAGATAGTAAGTATTTTGGACAGATATTTTGATAAAGAACAGCCTTACATCAGCAAGATTAATAACGCAAACAAGCTTTGCTATTTTTAAACCTTCCAACACATTAGCTAACATTGTGTTCACTAGTGTACTTTTTTTATCAATACTATTACCCCCTTCTGTCCAAGCAAGCAACCCTGAACTTACGGCCAATCAAAAAGACTACCTTGCGGCCTACAAAGCCATAAAACGCCACGACCGCAAAGCCATAGCAAAATATAAAAAAAAGCTAAAGAACTACCCTTTATATGTGTACCTCGAGTACCACGACAACCGTTTGAATCTAAAATCTACACCATTCAAACAAATTAAAGCCTTTATTAAGAATAACAAAGATAATTATCTTGGCGACAAGCTTTACACCAAATGGCTTGTTAGTTTGGCTGGACAAAAAAAGTGGACCACTTTTCTTAAAAATTATACGCCGCAAAAAAGTCAAAATATGCAGTGTTATTACATTCAGGCACTGGCTAATCGCAAGCAACTTAGCAAAGCACTCAAGTTGGCTAAACCAATTTGGCAAAGTAATACAAATTTAAGTTCAGCCTGCAAACCTCTAGACAAACTCATCCGTGATAACAAAAAACTCACTGGCTCTATGCTCTGGACAAGAATAGAGTTGGCCATGCTTAAACGTAAAACTAAATTAGCTACAAAGCTAAGCAAAGACCTTTCTGTAAAAGAAAAAGCCATGTTTAGTTATTGGATGAAAGTTTATAAAAAACCAAGTCTAGTTTCTAAAGCCTTGCCTAAAACCCTCTCTTCAAGCATCAAAAAGAAAATCTTTACGCAAGGGGTTCGTTTACTTGCCTCTAAAAACCCAAAACTTGCACACAAAAGTTTAAATCGTTTTTATAAACAGTACGGACTAAACAAAGATCAGTATGAGGTGTTAAAACGTAAAGTCGCCTTAAGAACCGCTTATAGGTATGCACCTCAAGCGAGAGGTTTTTTAAATGAAGTCAATGGCACTAAGGCTAAAACCAAGGATAGCTTACGCTGGCAGGCACAAGTTGCTTTAAAAAACTCGGATTGGGCGACCTTATTGGAAACAATTGAACTTATGCCTACAGAGATGCAAAGAGACAAACAATGGCTTTACTGGCAAGCACGAGGGCTTGAAGCCACCAAGCAAGAAAATGAGGCGAATGACCTATACAAAAAGCTGGCTAAACAACGCAATTACTATGCATTTTTAGCAGCAGATAGATTAAACAAACCATATCAATTTAACCCCAATCCTGTAATAAAACGCAATACAAAATACCTTATTAAGAAATACCCTGAATTACAGCGTATTCAAGAACTAATGGCTATTGATTGGCCGTTAAGCGCTAAACGCGAATGGTATCAGTTATTAAAACGGGTCAATAGAGATGAACTGCAAGCCATTGCCATTTTGGCGAATCAGTGGGAGCAATATTCTCAATCTATTCGTAGTTTGGCAAAAGCCAAGAAATGGCATGATTTAGATTTACGTTTTCCAACACCGCATAAAGGCCCTGTTATGCAAAACGCCGATAAAAATAAAATAGATCCTGCATGGATTTATGGAATTATGCGTCGTGAAAGTGCCTTCTCGGAAGATGTAAAATCACCCGTAGGTGCGGTGGGTTTAATGCAACTTATGCCAAAAACAGCAACATATATTGGTAATAAGATTGGAGTTAAAAAAGTCTCTTACAACGATCTTTCTAAAGCCAAAAACAATATTGAGTTAGGCAGTGCTTATTTGAGTTATTTAAATGATAAATATGCTGGAAATAAAGTGCTGGCGACCGCTTCTTATAATGCAGGCCCTAATCGTGTAGATAGATGGATACCAAAGCAAGGCTCAATTGCTGCTGATCAATGGGTAGATTCTATTCCTTTTACCGAAACCCGAGCCTATGTTAAAGCCGTTTTAGAGTACACCACAATTTTTAAGTCTATCATGAATAAAAAATACGATCGCCTAGCGGATGTTATGCCGCCTATTGGAAGTAGTAATAAAATCAAAAAAACAGATCCAAAACACCCATAAAACCCTATAACGTATTTAGAATTCAGTCTTTAAATATTAGCTGCATAGCACAAGCAGCCTGCAGCTAAAATAGAACCTGGTTATGTATGTCGCTGAATGTCGAGGCTATGGCATACAATTTATCACTAGAATAAACTGCAAGACAAAAAAAAACCGAGTTATTAAACTCGGTTTTCAAATACATTATCTCAATAGAAATAATCAGAGGAGGATACTCATGAAGAAACATGAATGAAATAATTATATAAGAATATTCTTATTACGTCAAATATAAGAAAACACTTATTTAGTATAACTAAAACTCATAAGCACTTTTAAGCAAATGATTTAAATACTTATTTTTTATATGGTTATTCTATTTCGGCCAAAATACTGGCTAAAACCCCGATATACAGGGCTTATACAAACCATCTATAAAATTCAAATATTACACTCTTCTCCAAGTAGTACCTTCTGCACTATCTAATAATTCAATACCCTGTTCACTCAATAAATCTCTAATTTCATCTGAGCGAGCAAAGTTTTTTTCTGTTCTTGCCGTTTTTCTTTCTTCTATCAATTCAGCAATCATTTCATCCGTTAATTCAGAGTCACTAGGTTGCGATTTAAAGAAACTTTCGGCGCTTTGCTCTAACAAACCAATTTGGTTGGCTAACTTAATCAACAATGCCGCCAGGCCTGCATCTTTACTCTTATTCACTTCTTTCGCTAATTCAAATAGGACTGCAATTGCTTTTGGAGTATTAAAATCATCATTCATTACCGCCATAAACTCGTTTTCATAACTCGTATCTTGAGTAATCTCGGTATCTGCTGTCACAGAAACACTTTCAAGTGCTGAATACAAACGCCCTACACTTGCTTTAGCCACATTTAAATTCTCTTCAGAATAATTAACTGGGCTTCGATAGTGACTGGATAACAGGAAATAACGTATCACTTCTGGGTGATAAACCTTTAACACCTCACGAATCGTAAAAAAATTATTTAAAGACTTAGACATTTTTTCATCGTCGATTCTTACAAATCCACAATGCATCCAAGTATTTACGTAATGCTCACCAGTAGCACACTCTGACTGTGCAATTTCATTTTCATGGTGTGGGAACGATAAATCCATACCGCCACCGTGAATATCAAAATGATTCCCTAAACACTTCGTTGACATAGCTGAACACTCAATATGCCAGCCTGGTCGCCCTTCTCCCCAAGCAGAGTTCCAACTTGGTTCATTTTCTTTAGAGGCCTTCCAAAGCACAAAATCCAATGGATCTTGCTTTACTTCATTCACATCAACACGTGCGCCTGATTCTAAATCATCGATATTTTTGCCTGATAAACGCCCGTACTCATCAAACGACTTTACTTTAAAATAAACATCACCATTCGCAGCTGGATAAGCGAAGCCCTTTGCAATTAGAGTTTCAATCATATGACGAATATCGTCCATATACTCTGTAGCTTTAGGCTCAATATCGGGCCGCAATACATTCATTGCCGCTTCATCAGCGTGCATCTCTTTAATCATTCTTTCTGTTAAAGATTGAATTGATTCATTGTTTTCCAGAGCACGTTTGATGATTTTGTCATCAATATCAGTGATATTTCTTACGTAAGTAACGTCATAGCCCAACGCTCTTAAATGACGCACCACTGTATCAAACACCACCATAACTCGTGCGTGGCCAATATGACATAAGTCATACACCGTTACACCACAAACATACATACCCACTTTGCCTGGATCTATCGGGGTAAATAACTCTTTTTTGCGTGTTTCGGTATTGAAAATTTGTAGGCTCATAGTCTTCCTGCCGTGTCGTCATATTGGATTTTAGGTTAAAACAATCGCTAACCGTTAAGTGAATCGCAAGAATATGACACATATCCTTAAAATTCACTTATAAACTCTTTAGCTCTGTTTAACCTAGGTGTTAGAATGCTGCTTATTGTATCTTATAACCGTTTTAAAATGTTGGAGTGAATCATGACAAGAAGACTGTTTTTAACCCTAAAAGCTGCCCTAATTACCCTGTTTATTAGTAGCAGTGTTTTTGCTCAATCAGATGGTGAAGCTGCTAATGCTCACCCACAAGTTTTAATTGAAACTTCAGAAGGCACTATTGTGCTGGAACTCTATCCTGAAAAAGCACCTAAAACCGTTGAGAATTTCTTAAAGTATGTCAATGAAGGCTTTTATGATGGCACTATTTTTCACCGTGTGATTTCCAACTTTATGGTTCAAGGTGGTGGGTTTACCGAAGACTTTCAAAAGAAAATCACCCATGCGCCTATTCCAAACGAAGCGGATAATGGCTTACGTAATCGAATTGGTACCGTTGCCATGGCTCGCACCAACGACCCACATTCAGCTACAGCCCAATTCTTTATTAACGTTGCTCAAAACACCTTTTTAGACTACCGTGAAAAAACCTCTCGTGCATGGGGGTATGCGGTTTTTGGTAAAGTGATTAGCGGAATGAAAACCGTGAATAAAATCCGCATGGTAAAAACTGGTTTTAAAAATGGCATGAAAGATGTACCAACTGAAACAGTAAAAATCATCAAAGCCCGTCAAATCAAGTAAAATACCCTGCGTTAAATTTAGACGATGAAAAAATAAGGACGAAGTATGTCAAAAGTAATTATTGAAACAACAATGGGCAACATTACCGTTGAACTAGACGATGAAAAAGCGCCGATTGGTGTTGAAAACTTTATTCATTATGTAATGGATGGTTTTTACTCTGGCACAATTTTCCACCGCATCATTCCTGGCTTCATGGTTCAAGGTGGCGGAATGGTTGAAGGCATGCAAGAAAAAGCATCTGGCGATCCTATCGAAAACGAAGCCGACAACGGTTTAAAAAATGACCGTGGAACCTTAGCTTACGCTCGTACAGGTGACCCTCACTCAGCAACTACACAGTTCTTTATTAACCTAAAAGACAACAGCTTCTTGAACCATACAGGTAAAGATGTACAAGGTTGGGGTTATGCGGTATTTGGTAAAGTAACCGAGGGTATGGATGTTGTAGATGCAATGGCAAAAGTAGAAACAACAAACCGTATGGGACACCAAGATGTCCCAGTTGACGATATTACCATTACTAAAGCAAGATTGATTGAAGACTAAATTTTTTAAGAATCAATCGCACTATATAAACCGAGTTTTACTCGGTTTTTTTATTTTAGTAAGCCTATTTTATGAATGCTAGCCAAAGGTCTCTAAATATCTATTTAGTCGACTCTGAATAACTACTTTAAAATTATGTGGGACATTTAAGTAGGTAGGCTCTAGGCGTGAATCGCAAGTAAGGGTTGTTTCCTTACCAAGATTCAAAACAACGAGCATGCCTGCTTAAAAGCCCTCCCGAAGGGGCTGCGCCAGCTCTCCCTCAACGGCGTTAGAATTTCTTATGTTATCTAGATAGCATTTCCAAATTCTGCCTTGTTGAGAAAAAGCTGGCTTTGCCATAATTTAAACTAGTTATTCAGAATCGACTATTTATTCCTCATTATTCTTGTTAAAATCTAGCCATGCAAACCCCTGACTCAGTTCACTCTTCTTATACTCTTGTTGTTGCAGATATTCATCTTCAACCAGGCGCAAATCACCCTATCAATACCGCGTTTATGGAATTCTTGCAAAAAGAAGCGGCTAACGCAGATGCTTTATATATTCTTGGCGACTTGTTTGAAATGTGGGTTGGGGATGATATTGGTTTAGAAGACTATGCAAACTTTATTAAGCAATTTAAAGCGTTAACCGAAGCAGGCCTGCCTATCTTTTTGCAGTACGGAAATCGTGATTTCTTAATGAAAGAAGCCTTTTTTTTAGCAACAGGGATTACGTTGCTGGAAGATATTAGCTTAGTCAAACTTTATGATGAGCCTTATCTATTTTTACACGGTGACAGCTTATGTACTGATGATAAAGGCTACCAAAGAATGCGACGCATATTTAGAAACAAAGTTGTTCAGTGGATTTTTTTACACCTTTGTAAAAAGCGCCGTTTGTTTGTTGGTAATAAAATGCGCCAAAGTTCCAAACAGCATAGCCAAGCCAAAACAGCACAAATTATGGATGTTAATCAACAGACGGTAATAAAACTTTTTCAAAGCTATCCTAGTGTTCAACATATGATTCATGGCCACACACACCGCCCTGACCAACATTTAATCAACCATCAAGGTAAAACCCTGCACCGCTGGGTATTAGGTGATTGGCGCCCAGAAGCTCAAATTATTAAAATTGATAAAAGTGGCCCTCAATTTCTTAGCTTTTCATCTGAATAACCCATACAAAGTAAACAGGCCTGGTTACTTTGTAAACATGACTTAATTTATTAAATATCAGATACAAAAAACCGCGTTTAACGCGGCTGTTTTTTGTAGCTGTTTTATGCGGTTGTTTCATCAACGATTGAAAAGCAATACATGCATTTTAATTTTCTAGCTTTAAAAATTTAAACAAAACACCACCATTTTCATTAACCGTAAAACGCACTTTCTCATTTGCACGGCCTGACTCTTGTGTTCCAGAACACGTCCAACCTATCGCCCAATCATAACCATAATCACAACGGTATAAATCGTCTTTTAAATAAACAACGTCATCAACAACGATATTGCCTGCATAGTTGGCAGCTAAACTAATATGAGACATATCCTGAACAAACTCATCACTGTATGCAGCAATCTTTTCATTAATAAGCCTTTTTAAAACCTCAGCCAAATCATCGCCGTGCTCCAACTGAGTATTAGCAAGTTCTGTGAATGTTATTTTCAATGCCAAGTCCTTTTCTTAGATTTTTTAATTTTAAAACAACCGGGTATAGTTGTTTTAAATTAGATGAACTTCTTAAAATATGTTCAACTTAAAACTCTTTGGAAACCAATATATCTTTTTCGCCTTCTGTTTTGGCGATAACTACCGCACCAACAGAATCACTAAATATATTGACTGCAGTTCGCATCATATCTAATAAACGATCAACCACTAACAATAAACCAATCGCTTCTGCTGGTAAGCCTACCGCTACCAAGATAATACTGATTGCCACCAAACTTGCCGATGGAATACCTGCAACACCGATAGACGTTGTTAAAGCGACTATCACAATTAAAAGTTGAGTCGCAAAATCTAATTGCATACCAAAAAGCTGTGCAATAAAGATGGCTGCTACACACTCATACAAAGCGGTACCATCCATATTTACCGTAGCACCTAGTGGCAAGACAAAACTGGTAACACGGTTAGAAACTCCTGCTCTGTGCTCTACTGAATTCATTGTGATAGGCAAAGTTGAAGACGAAGAACTTGTAGAAAAGGCCGTTAACAGCGCTGGGGCCATGGCTTGATAATGCAGCCAAGGGTTCTTAACCCCACCAAACACACGCAAAATAATGGGCATAACCACCAGTAAATGTATGGCTAAGGCTGCAACTACGGTAAAGAAGAATAAAGCCAAATTACCAAACTGATCAAAGCCTGTTTTAGCAACGGATGCAGCAACCAAACCAAAGACTCCTAACGGGGCAAACTTCATAATTAAGTCGGTCATCAGCATCATTACATCAAACACCCCTTGCCAAAAATTATTCATGGTTGTGGCAATATCCCCTTTTAGTTTAGTCATAAAAAAACCAAACAATAAACTAAAGAAAATCAAACCTAACATTTGCCCTTCAGCCGCTGCATCAACAATATTGGTAGGTATCATTCGCAAAAAAACATCTACAACATCGCCCGCAGACTTACCCTCAACTGCTAGTGAAACCTGTTCATTTGCCTCAATCACTGGGGGAGGATTATTCGTGACACCCGGTTGAATAACATTCACTAAAACCAAACCAATCATAATAGCGATAAAGCTAGTGGCAACGTAGTAACCTAGCGTTTTCATACCAAGACGACCAAAGCCCCCCTGACTACCTACATTAGCAATACCGGTAATAATCGCTGACACCACCAAAGGTACAACAATCATTTTTAAGGCGTTTAAAAACAAGGTTCCGATAAAAGTATATATCGCCAACCAATGAATACCCATAATAGTACCTTCGGTACCACTATATGCACCCATAGCGGCCGCCAAAACTAGTGCAATTAATATTTGCCAATGTAAAGCAAGTTTCATATAAGATCCTTAAATGTGAAAAGTGTATTTGATGATACAAAAAAAGCGCTTAAAACGATATGCTTTAAGCGCTTTTATAATGAGACCTTTGCACAAGAGGTTTCACAAATAAAAATAGTTAAAATTCGCCTGATCTTGGTTCAAAACCTTACTAATAGCTGGCTATTAGCTGCATTTTTCGCCTCAATAAGACCAATTTTTCCATATTTTTCTTTTGCGCCCCCTTCGTGCAAAGGTCTCATAATGAAATAAATTATCTAGTGAATTATAAATCTGGGCACTGGTGCCAAGCCATAAATGAGCCTAAGTTATATACTTCAGAAAAACTCTGTGATAAAAGAATTTGCATGGCCATGTGCGAACGTTGCCCTGAACGACAGAATACAATAACGGGTAAATCTGCATCTAACATGCTTTCGCCAACACGATCAATGTCCTGTAATGGGATATTGACTGCACCAGGAAGCTTACTCATAGCAAATTCTTCAGGGGTACGTACATCAACCAACTGTGCATTTTTTTCTTTAATTAAACGTTTTGCGTCATCGCATGGAATAAACATATTTACTCAAGCTCCCAATAGTACTTTATATTTTGGTGCGTAATATACCTTAAATTGGTTCTTTTTAATAGGTACACCCCCTTTCAAACTTATTAATACTACCCCAAGTAAATCTCATAACTTAGGGCAGTCAAATCATAAGCTATTTGACCTTGCCGAACAACTTAACCTAAAAGGATAAAACCTAGCCAAATCAATGCTATTGAGTAAAATGCAGCTAACACATCATCCAACATAATGCCAAAACCACCCTCGACTTTTTGATCAACCACTTTTATCGGCCACGGCTTCCATATATCAAATAGTCTAAAAGCAACAAAAGCAGCTAACCAATATTCCCATGTTTGCATTGGTAAAACCAACAAAACAATCCAGATACCAACAAACTCATCCCAAACAATCCCACCATGATCGTGAACTTTCATATATTCAGAAGATTTACCGCAGATAGGACTGCCTGTTATTAAACCAATAATAAGTACGATCCAAGCGGCTGCTTCCGACCATAGCAATATTGGAAGAAATAATAACAAACCGAGTAAACTTCCGGCAGTACCCGGCCCTTTTGGAGAGAGCCCTGAACCAAACCCAAAACCCAACATTAAGATTGGATTCTTTAGGAGTTCAGAAAAAGCAGGAATACGAGGTTTTATTTTTGACATGTCAATTCAATTTTATCCACACAAAAGGACTAAAACAAAAACAGCGTTACTAAAGAACGCTGTTTTGTAAGTTTAAATGTATCTGAAAATTAAGAACGCTTTTTAGCAGCGGTTTTTAATCGTAAAGCATTCAATTTAATGAAACCTTCTGCATCTTTGTGATCATAAGCACCGCCATCATCTTCAAAGGTTGCAATGTCTTCATCAAATAAGCTGTATTCAGAACTGCGACCAACAATAATCACATTCCCTTTATACAATTTTAAACGCACTGTTCCAGTTACATATTTTTGCGACTGATCAATAAGCGCCTGCATCATTTCACGCTCTGGCGAGAACCAAAAACCGTTATAAATCATTTCAGCGTATTTAGGCATTAACTCATCTTTAAGGTGAGCTGCATTACGGTCTAAGGTTAAAGATTCCATTGCACGGTGCGCTTTAAGCATAATGGTTCCTGCTGGTGTTTCATAGCAACCACGAGCTTTCATTCCTACAAAACGGTTCTCAACGATATCATCACGTCCTACACCGTTTTCACCACCCACCTTGTTTAGGTATTCCATAACTGTTGCAGGAGATAACTTATCGCCATTAATACCAACAATATCACCTTTTTCGAATTCGATATCTAAATAAGTTGCTACATCAGGTGCATTCTCTGGAGAAACTGTCCATAACCACATGTCTTCTTCAGGTTCGTTTTCAGGATGTTCAATAATGCCACCTTCATAAGAGATGTGCAGTAAGTTAGCATCCATTGAGTAAGGTGATTTTTTGCCTTTCTTTTTCTCAACCGCAATGTTATGCTCTTCCGCATAAGCCATTAACTTTTCACGAGACATTAAATCCCATTCACGCCAAGGTGCAATCACTTTAACATCCGGCATCAATGCATAAGCATTTAATTCAAAACGAACTTGGTCATTTCCTTTACCTGTTGCGCCGTGAGAAATGGCATCTGCGCCCACTTCTTGGGCAATTTCAACTAAACGTTTTGAAATTAATGGACGAGCAATTGATGTTCCTAAACGGTACTCACCTTCATAGATAGCGTTAGCACGCATCATTGGGAAAACAAAGTCTTTTGCAAATTCTTCACGTAAGTCTTCAATGTAGATCTCTTTAATGCCCATTGCTTGGGCTTTAGCTCGTGCCGGCTCAATCTCTTCACCTTGACCGATATCAGCGGTAAAAGTGACCACTTCGCAGTTATATTCTTCTTGTAACCACTTAGCAATAATTGAAGTATCTAAACCACCAGAATAGGCTAAAACGACCTTTTTAACATCAGACATGATTGTTTTCCTTACTATGAAAAATTTAATTGCGCGAATTATACATGATGTAGCCAAAAACATCACGATTTTAGGTGTTTAGATATGACTGTTAAGCCAAGGAAAATGTTAATTTATGTAAATTATCTAAAATGATTTTGCAAAAAGTAATAGCAAAAAAAATTTTATATTGCTGTTTGCAAACGCCAACATCAAGACTAAGTAATTAAACCAATTATATTTACCTAAATAAAAGCTAAATCATTCAATTTAAAACTAAAGATAGATAGCAACCTTAAAATATTTCCTTTAGAATCTTACCTGACAGAATTAATTACCTAATTATTTTGAGGAAAGCCGCATATGGCAAAACTAATGGACTTTGTTAAAGTCACCCCACAATATTTTATTCCTAAACATATGCTCTCTACTGGTATGCACTGGTTTATGCAGGTAGAAACTCCCTGGATTAAAAATAATGTCATTAAATTGCTTACTAAAATTTACGGTATTAACATTAGTGAAGCGGCAGATGAAAATATTGAGAACTACCCACATTTTAATGCCTTTTTTACTCGTGCTTTGAAACCAGAAGCACGTCCTATTGATGATACTCCGGATAGTTGGGTGAGTCCCGTTGATGGTGTTATTAGCCAATCCACACATATTGAAGGCAATAATATTATTCAAGCCAAATGTCATCCATATTCCGTGGAAGCATTAGTGGGAGGCGATATTGGTTATGCAAAACAGTTCCACAATGGTGAAGCTGCCGTAATCTATCTTTCACCTAAAGATTATCACCGTATCCATATTCCTGTTGATGCAACATTATTATCTATGACTTATGTTCCAGGTGATTTGTTTGCAGTTAACCCTGCTACAGTGCGCTTGGTAGATGGCCTGTTTGCTCGTAATGAACGTTTAGTTATTCGCTTTGACAGTGAAAAAGGCCCTTTTTGTCTGGTGATGGTTGGCGCTATTTTTGTTGGTAGCATGGAAACAGTATGGCAAGGGAAAATTACCCCAGATTATGAACCAACCATTCAGCATTGGGATTATCAAGACGAAAATATCCAATTTAATAAGGGCGATGAGATTGGTCGATTCAATATGGGATCTACTGTTGTCTTGCTTACAACACAAAATCAATTACCTGAATTAGGTAAGATTAATCCAGATACCCCTATTAAAATGGGGCAACATTTGGCAAAATACCCAAATAACTAAAAAAAACACTCTTTGCTTATACATATATTAGTAACGCTTTAAAGGAAAAAACATGAAACTGATTACCGCTGTGATTAAACCATTTAAGCTTGACGATGTCCGAGATGCACTGCATGAAATTGATATTCATGGAATGACGGTAACAGAAGTGAAAGGTTATGGTCGTCAAAAAGGTCATACTGAAATGTATCGTGGTGCAGAATACGTTGTAGACTTTCTTCCTAAACTGAAATTAGAAATTGCGGTAAAAGGCGAAATTGTTGATTCCGCAATCGAAGCAATTATCAATGCGGCTCAAACTGGAAAGATTGGTGATGGTAAAATCTTCGTTACAGGTATTGAGCAAACCATCCGTATCCGAACTAACGAAACAGGTCCTGATGCACTTTAGGTTATCTCTCCTTTTCTACTAAAAACATCAAAACGCCACTTTTTAGTGGCGTTTTTTGTTAAAAAACCTAGAGCTTCATCCCTCTTTCCGTCTAAATAAAAGATAGACATTTCATAACAAACCCTGTAATTTACCAAACAGCAAGAAAGAAAGCCTACAATTTACATCCTACATTTCGCCGTTTTATTCGTAACACCCGTTCTGAAGTTTTTAAGTATTAAGTTAAGATTTCCATGCTATTCATGCCTTCATAGGCTAAATTTTATTTAATAAATATTTAGGACTCATTATGTCTAACACAGTAAAAGGAACCGTTAAGTGGTTCAATGAAGCAAAAGGTTTTGGTTTTTTAGAGCAAGAATCTGGTCCAGATGTCTTTGCACATTTCAGCGCAATTAGCGGTGATGGATTCAAAACACTGGCTGAAGGCCAACAAGTAGAGTTCAGCGTAACTCAAGGGCCTAAAGGGCCTCAGGCTGAAAATATCGTTGCACTTTAATACCTAAAGTCAATCATATTTAAAAAAGAGCAAGTCTTTCGAGGCTTGCTCTTTTTTTATGCCTAAAGGTTCTTAAAAAGTTAAATCAATATAAATATTTCCAAACTACCATACTATTACTCATAAAAGTATTGCTCCCACCTAACATAACTGTAAAGTCTTTATTCTAACAAGATAGAAAAACACGACTATGTATTACAGCGAAAAATTTAACAGTATTACACACCTAGTTGGTACCGTTCTGGCCTTAATGGGCTTTGGATCTTTACTTACTGTGGCCATTCAACAACAACAGTTATTGTTATTTATCGGTTTTACTGTATTTGGCCTAACACTGGTCATGCTATACAGTTTTTCTACCCTCTACCACAGCTTTAAACACCCTCTTGTGAAACGAATCTTTCAAAAGCTTGACCACATAGCAATCTATTTATTAATTGCTGGTACCTATACTCCTTTTACTTTAGTCACGCTGGTTGAAAGCAGCGGAATACCAATCTTGATTGCGGTTTGGCTATTAGCACTAGTAGGCATTAGCCTAGAATTATTTATTAAAAAACGCATTGAAATACTGCAGTTGGCTATTTATTTAGTTATGGGGTGGCTAGTAGTTATTGATTTTCCGTACTTAAAGGAGCACTTAGCTCAGGCAGGAATTTATTGGCTTATTGCTGGAGGAGCAGCCTATACAGCTGGTATCATTTTTTACATATTAGATCACAAACAAAAACTTAAACACGCACATGGTATTTGGCATCTTTTTGTTTTGGTTGGATCTGCTTCACATTTTATTGCTGTCATCGGCTACGTACGTTAGAAAATCTAAAAGCCATCTAATAACAATTAGTGAGTATACCAAATTAAAATTTGTGAAGATATTTATAGAAAGTCTTAGCGGCTTATTCTTAATCTTTTTGTTCGGTTCTCAAAAAGATCCCCTTTTATCTACAAAATTGAAACACCAACCTTATTTATTTGTCGTTTTTTCATACTAACTTCACCTAAAGGCATAACTTCCCAATCCCAAGAGAACTCTTCTTGAGGTGCTTCCACTTCCCACCATGGATCAAAACGATCTGTTTCCTCACCTGACCCATTTATCTCAATATCTAAGCGATCTGCAATAAGGCAAACCTTACCTAAAAAAGCGCGTAAGTACTGCAATTAGTTGCTTACCAACAACATCACCTTGCTCTTCTGAAAACTTATGTTTTTTTATTAACCAGCGTACTGGAATCAAAGGTAGCTGAGTAATCAGATTAAGTGACACCACTAAATCAATATCATCACAATCTAACCACCTAGAAGGGATCTGAACATTAGGCTTACCCTGCTTAATATCATCCAAACTTTCAGTGATATCATGCTCAACTAGTTCAACATTATCGAATTTCGCTGCTTTTTGTTTAGCGGATTTCAAAAAGATCAAATCAACCAAAATAACCTTTTTAAATTGATTAGCCAATATAGCTAAAGGAACATCATTCAGCGATCCAGCTCCAAATATCAAGATAGTTCGGTGCTCAGGGCAATTTATAGCCGCCTTTAGAATAGCTTGCTGACACTGTGTATAATGTGCAGCCCACTGTTTGTGGCAACGTTTTGCACGTGCAGACATAGCAATAGACTCTTTTAAAAAGCCCATTTTTTTGCCACATTAATCGTTGGCGAATTTGAAAGATACTGCCAATATTCGTAAAGAATAATGTTCTAATCATCCATTCCAAGTGATTGTGTTTTTCTAGTTAAAGTATTACGCCCCCACCCTAGTAACACTGCTGCTTTTTGCCGATGGTTACCACTGGCTTTTAGAGCAACTTCAATTAATACCTTTTCAAATAGTTGCTCGGCAGAGGTATGTAAACCTTCACGACCACTTTTAATAAAAGCTTCTGACCAACGTTTGAGTGGTCTTTCCCAGTTATCGCCATCACAATCATCTTTTGTTTGCACCGGCTCTTGAAGTTCTAATGGTAAGTCATCCATATATACTGTTTTGTCAGGTGCCATAATGGTTAACCATGTGCATAAACTTCTTAATTGTCTAACATTACCAGGCCAGTGTAAACTTGACAAAAACTGTGTCACTTCTTTACTTAAGTTTTTTTCTTCCAAACCAAGGCCTTTAGCTTCTTTATCTAGATAAAACCGTAAAAGCAATGGAATGTCTTCTGCACGTTCTCTTAGGGCTGGTACTTTAATGCGAATAATATTCAAACGATAGAGTAAATCTTCACGGAACTTACCTTCTCGAACTAACTGCTCCATGTTTTGGTGCGTTGCAGCAACAATTCGTACATTGGTTTTAATCGAACTTTTACCTCCAACTCGATAAAAGCTTCCATCATTTAGCACTCTAAGAAGGCGTGTTTGCAAATCGACAGGCATATCTCCTATTTCATCTAAAAACAGTGTACCGCCATCGGCTTGTTCAAAACGCCCTTCACGCTGTGAATGTGCACCTGTAAAAGACCCTTTTTCATGACCAAATAACTCAGACTCCAATAACTCTCTTGGAATTGCAGCTGTATTAAGTGCGACAAAGGGACCATCAGAACGTGGACTTAACTCATGCAAGGCTTTAGCAACAAGCTCTTTACCAGTCCCTGTTTCACCATTAATTAAGACAGTTACGTCAAGTTGTGAGATACGCCCTAATACACGAAACACTTCTTGCATTGCGGGGGCTGCCCCAATAATATTAAGTGGTTGTTTTTCTGCTTTAGGGTTACGCTTTACTTTTTTGACGCCTCCAGACAAATAACGTTTGACCGCTCTATCGACTAAAGTTGCAACTTCATCAATGTCAAAAGGTTTTGGAAGATATTCAAACGCCTTACTCTGAAAAGACTTCACCGCCGTATCTAAATCTGCATGAGCTGTCATAATGATGACTGGGATTTTTTTATTTAACTCATGAATCGCCTCCATAAAGGTTAAACCATCCATATCAGGCATACGCACATCACTTAAGACAGCGGCAGGTGGAAACTCATCATAGGCCTTTAAAGCCGTTAATGGCGAATCAAATATCTTAACCAAATAAGGTTTATCCTCTAAAGCAGCTTCCAAAACCCAACGAATAGAAGCATCGTCATCCACAATCCAAACTATTGGCTCCCCATTATCCATCGCCTTTTCATTTTCTAAGCTCATGCTTTATCTTCCTTTTGTTTTAATGGCAAGTACACTGTAAATACCGTGTTGCCAAGCTCACTTTCTGCAACAATCAGTCCGTCATGCTGACGTAATACATTTTGGGCTACCGGTAAACCTAAACCTGTACCCTCTTTTTTACTGGTTACCATTGGATAAAAAATCGAATCAAAAACGGATTCAGGAATCCCTTCCCCCTCATCTTTAACACTTATCATTGCTACCAATGGATAGGTTTTAGCCCCTAATGTAAACTTGTGTTCTACTCTTGTCTTAATAGTGAGAAAGCCACCTGTTTTTTCCATGGCTTGCATACCATTTTGAACAAGGTTTAACAGTGCTTGCACCATTGCTTCAAAGTCCATATAAATATCGGGAATACTCGGATCATAATCGAGTTTTATATACACATTCTCAGGCTTTTCACCTTCTACAATTTGCAGAACATACCGAATTAGTTCATGAATATTGTGCGCCTCTTTTGACGCTGTTTTTTGAGGGCCTAACATCCGATTTACTAAGTTTTTCAAACGCGTTACCTCTTTAGAAATAATATCTAAAAAGGCACTCTCTTTATCATTGTCAGTAAATCGTCTTTGTAACAATTGTGTTGCGCCTAATATGCCTGCCAAAGGATTCTTAACTTCATGCGCAAGTGTTTTGGCTAAAAGATTACTTGCTTCAAACTGATGCCAGCGCTCATCCTCTTCTACAATTCTATGGTGACGCTCTGTGTTATAAACTTCAAAAAGCCAACCCATCTGTTGATCTAGCTCATATGGAGAGATAGTACAACTCACTCTCAATTTATCTAGACCTTGTATAGAAACCGTATATTCATGAATGGTTACTCGTTTATCAAGAGTCATATCTAACTCTTCAACCAACCCTGGAAGCAACGTTTGCCAATGAATACCGCTCATTCTACTAGGACCAACCTGAAAAATTTCTCCCGCGGCAACATTCATAAAACGGATTTTTTCATCAGAGTTTACCCAAATGACCGCTGTAGTTAGGCCTTCAAGCACTTCAGCAAAAAAAGTATTAGGCATTTAAAAGTCCTTTTAAAGAGTAACCAAAAGCGCCATTGCTAATCGGTAATCAATGGCGTGTAAATCTTGGCCATTTATTTCTACCAATAAAGGACCATTCAGAGGAGCCACATTTTTAATTAATAACTCAACACCAGTAGTTAAACCAATATTAGCGAGATAACGTAATTCTTCAGGACTACGATTTTTAATACGCTTAACTTGAACACGGTGATTCAGAGGTACACCAATTAATGGCGTTAAATCTTGTTTAACCAGCTCTCCATCAATACTGGGTATGGGGGCGCCGTGTGGATCATGGGTAGGCTGGCCTAAGTCATCCCACATTCGATTAGCGAGTTTATCGGATATAGCGTGTTCTAAGACTTCTGCTTCTTCATCCACTTCATCCCAAGAATAATTCAATCTTTCAACAAGATACTGTTCCAAAATACGATGCTTACGAATCATATTGAGTGCTATTTTTCTTCCTGAATCATTTAAGCTCACGCCATAATAACGTGCATAAGATACATAACCTTGATCGGCTAATTTTTTAATCATATTAGAGACAGATGCCTGTGATATAGCTAGACGCTCAGCAATAACAGAAGTCTGGACTCCTTTATCAGCCGATCCTCCATCTTCTAATTTATAAATAATCTTTAAATAATCTTCTAATGCTTTAGATGACATCTAACTACTCTACTGCTGTACCGTGGGCCATCATTTCACGTACCACGTCTGGATCAGGAAATGCGAAAACATACAAAATCATAAATAAAATATAAAACACAAATCGTGTCAAACCTTGAAATTGAATTTTAGGATGACTTAATACAGCAATTGCTAGGCCAGACACAATACCACCGATTGTTCCTAAGGTCGCGGCTAACATAGCCAGTAATGCTCCAAATGCCATGATGTAGTAATGCCAAGTAAATTTTGCTTTTTGCTCATTCATTGATACTATTCCTGTTAATTAATTGATTATCTATTCTACACTCAAAACGACATAGCTGTTAACAAGTTACGCCATTTTGGTGCATTAATGCACAAACAAAATATGTTTGTTTAAAACTTAAAAATCATTTCGAGGTTATACAATGAAAGACCCAATTATCGTTATAGGACTAGGTGAACTAGGAAGTGTTTTTGCACGTGGATTTTTACGACTTGGCTACCCTGTACAAGGCATAACAAGAGACATGGATAAAACTGTGATTGCAAATGCCATACCTAATCCTGTAGCTGTTTTAATTGCAGTAGGTGAAGCCGATATTGCTGAAACCCTAGCTAATCTGCCACAAGAATGGAAAAACAAGGTAATCCTTATACAAAATGAATTACTGCCTAGAGACTGGTTAGCTGCCGAAATTGAAAACCCGACTGTTATCTCTGTGTGGTTTGAAAAGAAAAAAGGCATGGACAGTAAAGTGGTTTTACCATCGCCAATTTTTGGTGCAAACGCTAAGCTAATTTTTGATGCGTTATCACAAATTGATCTACCGAGCTTTATTTTGGATTCAGAAGACCAGTTAACCTATGAGCTAGTTCGCAAAAACCTATACATTTTAACCACAAATGTTGCTGGCTTAGAAGTCGGTGGCAACGTTGAAGCCCTAGCAAATCAACATACCGACGTCATGAATAAAGTTGCCAATGATGTTTTAGATATTCAAGACTGGCTAACAGGCTCACAAAATGACCGAAGCCAATTAATGGAGGGTTTATTAGAAGCGATTAATGGAGATCTAGAACATGGCTGTATGGGACGCTCTGCCCCGGCTCGTTTAAAGCGTGGAATTAGCATTGCCGACAAAGCTGGCTTAAAAGTAAGCACCTTAAGAAACATTGCCAAAACACATCTGTAAACATCCGAAATGAAAACAACCAGGCCTGGTAGAATCTAGGCTCAATCTAAAAGAACTAAATATCGGCTAACTCACCTTTATTTATGTCAATAGCGAACTACTATTGTAGTTCAAAAAGACTAGGCAATAAAAAACCCCATGTTTCAAAAGAAACACAGGGTTTAAAAATATGGTGGGTCGTGAGCGATTCGAACGCTCGACCAATTGGTTAAAAGCCAACTGCTCTACCAACTGAGCTAACGACCCGTTTGGAATGGGGCGTATTATACAAGTCTGCAGAAAGTGTGCAAGTCATTTCGGCAAATATTTAGTAAAAATTTTAAAGTTTTTTATAAGCTGTTTACAGATGTAGAATACAAAATAAAAATGCAGACAGAGTTATCGCTTTTTAAATTATTAACCCTCTCACGAAAGCGGGCTTTACTATTATGGTTGATAAACCGTAGGGTCTGAAACACCTGCATCACTAAACCCTTGCTTTCTTAAACGACATGAATCACATAGTCCGCAAGCACGTCCTTTATCATCAGCTTGGTAACAAGACACGGTAAGACTATAATCCACCCCGTTTTTCATACCATGTTGAATAATTTCAGCTTTACTTAAGTCAATCAATGGAGTTTGAATATGCATTTTATGGCCTTCAACACCTGCCTTAGTTGCCAGGTTTGCCATCGCTTCATACGCTGCTATATATTCAGGACGACAGTCTGGGTAACCAGAATAATCAACTGCATTCACGCCAATAAATACATTATCTGCTTTAAGCACTTCAGCTAACCCTAAAGCATAAGAAAGAAATACAGTGTTTCGTGCTGGTACATAAGTAATTGGAATATCACCTTCTTCAACACCTGATACAGGAACATCAATGGTATTGTCCGTTAATGCCGAACCACCTATAGCTCGCATATCAATATTCATAACTCTATGCGTTTTAGCGCCAAGGCTTTTTGCTAACTTTTCTGCCGCATCTAGCTCTGCACTATGTCTTTGCCCGTAATTAAAGCTCATAGTATGACACTCATAGCCTTGTGCTTTAGCAATCGCCAAGACAGTTGCCGAATCCAAACCGCCAGATAAAAGTATGACCGCTTTAGGGGTAGTTCCACTCAATTGCTCTGTTGTTACATGAGTTTTTTTGTTCAAGGCCATTACAGTCTCTCTAAACGCTTTTTAGCATTTTTAGCTGCTCGACTATTTGGTCTTGTATCTATTAATTCCTGATACAACTTTTGAGCTTCTATAGTCTTTCCTAAGTTGTCATAACTATCACCGGCACGTAATTTTGCATCAGGTACTTTTGAAGAATCTGGATACTGTTGAATCACAACCATAAATGAGTCCAATGCTAATTGATTATTATCTTTAATCAAATAACCTTCACCACTCCAATAAGCCGCATTACTGGCTAAATCACTGTTGGGATACTTGATTAAAAAATCTTGAAATGCCTCAATTGATGCCTCATATTTAGAAGCGCGCATCAAAGAAAATGCCGCTTTATAAGCTTCTTTTTCAGCCTCTGTTGCTGGGTGTGTTTTTATAACTTTTACCCCTTTATTTACAACTTTGGTTGAAACACTACTCTGCTTTGGTTCTAAAACTAATTTTGTTTCTTTAACTTCAGTTTTTTCTGCAGAGGTAACTTTATCATTAGCTGTCTGCTTTAAATCACCACTATCACTGACAAGCTTCGTGTTTTCTGTTTTATTCAACGTTTCTTGTTTTACTGCATTGTCTTCAGAAGCTGGCATCGTATCCAAACTAGGAGATTTTTCATTAAGCTTGGGGATAGACTGCATCTGTTGCTTATCAATAGAAGTGTTCCTTGTAACACCACCTTTTTCTAATAGACTTAAACGCTGATCACTCTCTTTGTAACGTTTATCCATTAATGCTTTAAGTTTACGTAATTCACGCTTTAATCGATCATTTTCATCTTGAAGAGTCTGAATGTCTCGTTGCTGCTCACCTAAACGACGACTTAACTGCAATAAAACAGGATTCTCAAGCATACGCTCTAAACGCTTTACTCGTTGATCAATCGTTGCACCCTGCACTGCATTGGCCGGTAATGCAATACTTAGCGAAAGAGCTGAAACAGCAGCAATTAAGAAAGGTTTTTGCATTCTATTTCCTTATTTAATAACAATTTCTACACGACGATTTTTTTGCCAAGCAGATTCATTACTTTGAGCATCTACAGGCTGTTCTTCACCAAAACTAATGATTTCTATTCGTTTCTCATCAACACCAAATAACATCATGGCTTGAGCAACCGATTGTGCACGTCTTTCACCTAATGCTAAGTTATACTCTGGTGTACCACGTTCATCAGTATGCCCATTTAAAATGACTGTTTTATTGGAATTTTCTAACAAAATATTTGCATGGTATCGAACAACGTCTGTCCCTTCATCATCTAAATCATACTGGTCATAACCAAAGTAAATAATCGGTGGATAGATATTGTCTACATCAACCATTTTCATATCATCTAATGATTGACCATTTGTTAAGTCCTTACCTTCAACTTGATTACCATTTGCCGCAATAATTTCTACACCAGATTCATTTTTATCACCAACACCAGGGGCTGTATCCGTTGTTACATCAGGATCGTTTGAACCGTTATTAACACCTCTATCTGGAGTGGAACTACATGCTGTCAGCAAGGAAATTGCTGCAATTGAAAATACTTTATGTAATGTGTTCATTTATCAAGCCTCTTGCCATTCAATCTGTTATTTATTTAAGTATGGGCCCCAAGCAGGCTCACGTACTTCACCGTTTTTAACCTTTAATGTTTGTGATGCTTTACCGTCAATTGCAACAACAGCTAACACACCCTTGCCATTCTTATTCATAGCATAAAGAATCATCTCACCGTTGGGTGAAAATGTTGGTGACTCATCTAAAAACGTATCCGTCAAAACAGTAAATTCATTGGTGTATAAATCTTGTAGGCCAATATGAAAACCACCCTGCCCATGTACTACAGCCAAATAGCGACCATCTGGAGAAATTTCTGGATTACCATTGTACTTACCTTCAAACGTAACACGACGAATTTCACCCGTGTCTAAAAATACCTGAAATACCTGTGGTTGCCCCCTACGATCTGAGTTAAAGAAAAGTGATTGGCCATTTGCAGCCCAGGTGGCTTCCGTTTCAATAGACCAGTTTCTAGTTAGTCTACGTAATTTTTTAGTTTGTAAATCCATAATATAAATATCAGCACTTCCTGCTTTAGAAAGCGTTAATGCCATTTTTTTGCCATCTGGCGACCAAGCAGGAGCACCGTTAATGCCTTTAAAGTTAGCAATAACCTTGCGATATTTACCGTCTAAACTTTGCACAACAACATTAGAACGACCACTTTCAAAAGAAACGTAAGCTAATTTAGAACCGTCTGGCGACCAGCTTGGAGACATAATTGGCATTCTCGACTTCAAGATTGGCTGCGGATTGAAACCATCAGAATCTGCAATTTCTAAAGTGTATAAACGCTTACCAGAAACTTTACGTAGAGTCACATAAGCAATCTGAGTATTAAAAGCGCCTCTTATTCCAGTTAACTCTTCATAAATTAAATCGCTGATTTGATGTGCAATTTGTCTTAACTTGTCTTTTGGAATATGAACCCAACGTTTACCCATAACCTGGTTTTTGCGTAAAACATCCATAAAACGCATATCAATTTGGTAAAGGCCATTGCCTTCATCAACCACTTTCCCTATCAACATATTATCTATATCAAGCACGCGCCAATCTATAAAATCAATACCTTCAATATCAGTTGGGTATGCCGGCATAGAATCCGCAGATATTGGTCTAAAATGTCCGCTTCTACGAAGATCAGCACTAATAATAGCCGCTAAATCAACAGGTGCTTTTACAACTTTACCTTTAGCTGAACTGTTTTCCTCTCCGGTTTTTAATTGTTCTTCATAGCCAAAAGGCACAATCGCAATAGGTAATGCATTTTCATACCCTTCATTAATTTCAATGGTTAACTCGGACCAGGCAGGCAGAGAAAACAGCAATAGCAAACTAAATAAAGCTGGTTGAATTTTATTAATTAATCTTGATTGTAAATTCAATGGAATCACCGATATCTATTTTGAATAAATTTGTAGCCACACTCTCTATATAAAAATGCAGGCCTCAGTCACGTTATTAAAGCATCTTAATAAATATTTAAGGTTTAAATTTAAATGTTATGTCACGTTCAAACAGTTCTTTGACTGGAGGTGCAGGCAAAGGCTCAGCTCTGTAAACAGCCTTTTCAGCATCTTTTTTAAACTGTTCAGTTGCCTCTTTATTACAGTTTAAAACCTTAACACTGGTAATATTTCCACCAGGAGATTGAGTAATTTTTAAATCACACTGTGCATCAGGTGAAATACGTGCTGGTGTTCTCCAATTGTCTTTCACTTTAGCTGCAATGGATGAGATATAGGTTTCTCTTAATGTCAGTAACTGTTTACGTTTTTGAGCCTCTCTTTGCTCAGCCGCTTCTTCATCTAATTGTCGCTGTAAAGCCGCAGCAGCATCTTGCTGTTCTTTTTTACGCTTAGCTTCAGCGGCAGCCTTTTCAAGCGCCTTTTTCTCTTTAGCTTTATCCTGCAACTCTTTTTCTAACGCTTTTTTCTTTTTCTCTTCTGCCAAACGCTGTTTTTCCGCTTCCGCTGCTTTTTGTTTAGCTTGTTTTGTCTTTTTCTCAGCATCTAAAGCAGCTTGTTTGGCTTTTTCGGCCTTCTTGCGTTCAGCTTCTGCCTTTTTCTTTTCTAACAAAGCAAGGCGTTTCGCTTCTTCAGTCTTCTTACGTTCTTTTTCTGCTTTGCGTTTTTGTTCTTCGGCTTTTTTAGCTGCCTTGTCTGCCTTAGCTTTTTCTAACTTCTGTTTTCTTTGTAATTCTTTTAAGCGTTGGCGTTCTTTATCTGTTTTAGCAGCAAGCCTTTGCTGTTCTAACTTTCTTGCCTCTTGATCCGCTTTAAGCTTGCTGAGTTGTGCTTGTACCTGACTTGCATCAACGGTAAAAGTTTTCATTGGCTCAATCTGCTTAATTTGTTTAATCTCGTGTTTTTTTTCACCTTGAGTAGATAGCTTAAGCACTTCTGTATCTTCAGTCCATTTCACACTAAAAACAACCAAAATAGCAATATGTAAAACAACCGCTAAAAAGACGGAAATAGGATGTTTAACTATAAACTTTATCATTATTGTTTCACCAATTCAGGTTCTGTCATTAAGGATACATTCTCTACGCCATTGGCTTTTAACAAGACAAACAAATGCACAACTTTGCCATAAGGAGCAGCACGATCACCTTGAATATAAATTGCTTTTTCACTATTGAGCTTGGAACGAGCGACAACCTCGGCAACCAATGTCTCTAAGTCTCGAGAACTTAAGACAATATCTGGCTGCTCAGATGTTTTGTACAAACCTTGATTATTTACAGTGATAACAAAAGGTTTATTCTCTTCTGTCACTTCTGCAGTATTTGAGGATACTTCTGGTGTTTGAGGAAGGTCGACAGTAACCGCTTGCTGCACAATCGGAGCAGTTACCATAAAGATGATAAGCAACACTAAAGTGACATCAATGTATGGCACAACATTAATTTCGGCCATAAGGCGTTTTTTTTGTCTACTACTGCGAAAACCATTCTGCATATCTATGTCCTAAAAGCTTTTTTCATCCACCTGTCAACACAACTTAGCTCATCATTGCTTTAACTGTTTTTTTCAACGCTGTGAGCTTGTCGCTGCAAAATAGTTAAAAAACCTTCTGCAAAGTTTTCGTACTCACTCAATAAACGGTCAACCTTATTAGATAAACGGTTATAAGCAATAACGGCTGGAATTGCCGCAAAAAGACCTATCGCAGTTGCAATTAACGCTTCTGAAATACCTGGAGCAACTGCGGCTAAGGTAGCATGTTGTACATCGCCTAATGATTGAAAGGCATGTATAATCCCCCAAACAGTACCAAAAAGACCGATATAAGGTGCAGATGATCCTACTGTGGCAAGAAATGAAAGGTGATTTTCCAATTTGTCAGACTGTCTGGAAAAGGCGATTTTCATGGTTCTTTGTGTACCAGAAATTAGATCTGCAGCTTCTTGTACGCCTTGCTGTTTCAAACGAACAAACTCTTTAAACCCATCCGCAAAAATAAGTGCCAAACCTGTTTCCGAATCACGATTAGACTCTACTTGATAATACAGGCCTGATAGTTCTTGTGTTTCCCAAAATGTCTTTTCAAATTTTTTGGCTTCACGTAGTGCTTTTCGTATTTGATAAGATTTGGCAATAGCGACTGCCCAAGCAGCGACAGACATAAATGCCAATATCAGCATAACAGCTTGTACAACAAGACTGGCACTTAATATAATTTCAAATAAATCACTATCGTTCATTTTGTTCTCTTTCCATTATTTTCATGGTTAATCGAGTAAATTTTAAATTAAAAAAGATTTTTCTGATGCCTATAAAATAATTTTCATCGCCTTAAACAATTACGACTCTTCAAAATTTAAGTGTCGATAAGCATGAGAAGTGGCCATACGCCCTCTTGACGTTCTGACTAAAAAGCCTTGCTGAACTAAAAAAGGTTCAATCACATCTTCAATCGTACCGCGTTCTTCGCCTAAAGCCGTAGCCATACTGTCGATACCAACAGGCCCGCCTTCAAACTTATGAATCAACGTTTCCAGAAATCGTCTGTCCATCTTATCCAAACCAAGCGAATCGACTTCGAGTAGGTTCAACGCTAAATCAGCAATAGGCTGCGTTATAACACCATCACCTTTTACTTGAGCATAATCACGCACTCGTCTTAACAAACGGTTGGCAATACGGGGTGTACCTCTTGAACGCCGAGCAATTTCTTGAGCACCGCTCAACTCTGAATCCATACCTAAAATTGAGGATGAACGTGTGACTATCTGCGTAAGTTCATCATCACTATAAAATTCTAAACGTTGTACTAAACCAAAACGATCACGCAACGGTGAAGTTAGCAGGCCTGCTCGAGTGGTCGCACCCACCAATGTAAACGGTGGAATATCAATTTTAACGCTTTGTGCCGCAGGACCTTCACCAATAACAATATCAATCTGAAAGTCCTCCATTGCTGGGTATAGGACTTCTTCAACAATTGGGCTTAAGCGATGGATTTCATCAACAAACAATACATCATGCGGTTCAAGTCGTGTCAAAATGGCTGCCAAATCACCTGGTTTTTCTATTACAGGCCCCGAAGTTTGACGTAAAGTTACGCCCATTTCTTGAGCAATAATATTAGATAAAGTTGTCTTACCCAGGCCTGGCGGCCCGTAAAGCAGAACATGATCCAATGATTCTTGACGCATTTTGGCGGCATCCATAGACAACTGCAACTGCTCTCGCACCGCTGTTTGGCCAATGTATTCTCTAATCTGTTGCGGACGAACAGAGGGAACAGTATAGATATCGTCTTCAGTCTCCTGACTGCCAATAATGCGATCTGTTTCAATCATCTACAACTTAACCCCTTGTAAGGCTCTTTTAATAATGGTTTCTAATGTTAACCCCTCTTCAAAGGCACCTGCAACCATTTTTTCTGCCTGCGTGTTTTTGTATCCTAATGCAACCAAAGCTTCACATGCTGACTGTTGTATTGAGCTAGCAAAACCGCTCGTTGGAGTAGAGTTAGGCACGGATTCCGAGGTGCTTACTGGCTGATAATCCAAAATTCCAGATTCAACAATAGGTTTGAGTCGATCACGCATTTCAATCTGTAATCGTTCAGCCGTTTTTTTACCCACACCTGGAATTCGCGTTAAGGCGGAAATATCACCATTATCAACATAACTACAAAACTCATTGACCGACATAGCGGATAGAATCCCTAACGCCATCTTGGCACCAACACCATTGACTTTTATTAATGTTTTAAACAATACACGTTCGGATTCAGTGGCGAAACCGAATAACAACATAGCATCTTCACGAACATGCATATGCGTAAGAATCGTTACCGTTTCATCAACCGATTCAAGTTGATAAAAAGTCGACATGGGTGCCTCTATTTCATAACCAACACCATTAACGTCCAATAGCAGCATTGGTGGTTGTTTCTGTACTAATGCACCTCTTAAAAAACCTAACACAGATTCATCACTCCCTAGAACTTTGTGCCTTTTGAAATCAATTCAGGATCTAACCCTAATGACATATAGCGGTCATGACACAAAGCACAAGCTAATGCATCAGCGGCATCTTCTTGTGGCGTATCAGTCAATTTTAATAGATTTTGAACCATATACTGTACTTGATCTTTACCAGCATGCCCTTTGCCAACAATTGTACTTTTGATTTGGGTTGGCGTATATTCCATGATCTCAACATTTTTAACCGCAGCAGCACATAAGATTACCCCACGAGCTTGCCCAAGAATAATGGCTGACTTAGGATTCTTATAAACAAAGACCTTTTCTACGGCCATCACATCGGGCTGATATTGATCAATAAGCTGGCAAATAGACTCAAATATATTTTTTAAACGTTGAGCGCCACTAAAGTTCTCCACCCGAATCACACCACTCACCAAATATTTTGCTGAATAACGACCCGATTCAATCAAACCAAACCCTGTTTTGCGAGAGCCAGGATCGATACCGAGAATGCGTTTTAATTGTGCCAAAAAAATACCTTTTAAATTAATTAGCTTCAGATACAAACTTATGTGAGAGTTTTGCACGAGACCACAATTTATGCAAAACACATTAAAAAGCGGGCTAAAACCCGCTTATGTTAATCATTGATTGTTATTTGCTTTAACCAGGCCTGCTTTTCTCGAAAAATCTAACATTCTTTGTAGAGAAACCAGTGCTTTTTGACGAACTGATTCTTCAACCTGCACTTCACCTGTTTTATTTTTTATACAATCACGCAAGTTCTGTAAGCCATTCATTGCCATCCATGGACAATGCGCACAACTTGTGCAAGATTGCCCTTTGCTACCTGTTGGTGCAATATAAAGTTTTTTATTTGGTGCAACTTGCTGCATTTTATAAAAAATACCGTAGTCGGTTGCCACAATAAATTCGTTGTCAGGCATAGATTCAACCGCATTGAGTAACACTTTAGTAGAACCTACTACATCAGCTAAAGCCACTACTTCAGACGGTGATTCTGGATGCACCAAGACTTTAGCATTTGGGTACTGCTGTTTTAATGCTTCCAACTCATAAGTTTTGAACTCATCATGAACAATACAATGACCCTGCCAACGAATCATTTCAACACCTGTCTGCTCTTCAATCCAGTTACCCAAGTGACGGTCAGGAGCCCAAATAATTTTTTTGCCTTGCTCTTTTAAGTGGGTCACAATTTGCAATGCATTACCAGAGGTTACAACCCAATCCGCAACGGCTTTAACTTCAGCGCTGGTGTTGGCGTAAACCACGACAGTGTAATCTGGATATTGTGCACAAAACTTTGCAAATTCATCAGCTGGACAGCCAACATCAAGCGAACAGGTTGCCTCTAAATCGGGCATTAACACGGCTTTTTCTGGGCTTAGCATTTTTGCTGTTTCACCCATAAAACGTACGCCACAAACGACTAACATATCAGCATCAGACTGTGCGCCAAAGTTAGCCATTTCTAATGAATCTGCAATCGTACCACCCGTCTCTTCAGCTAAGGCTTGTAGTTCATCATCCACATAATAATGTGCAACCAATTGTGCATTATTGTCTTTCAACAACTGCTTAATTTCAGCCTTTAACAATGCTTTTTGTTCATTGTTTAACCAAGGTTGAGTTGATGCCTCCTGCGCAAGTAATTGAATACGAGATTCTAATTGCTCAGGAATATCCGTAGAAGGTTGAGTAACTGACTGTTGCGACATGCTTAATTTCTCTTTTAACTAACGAATCATGCTTCGCCACGAAGAGGTTTTCTAAATCTCAACGCTAAGTCTGTTAGCTGTGCATTATCTACCAGGCCTGGTGCTTCTGTAAGCAAGCAAGCAGCAGACTGTGTTTTAGGGAAGGCAATTACATCACGAATCGATGCAATATCTCCTAAAATCATAACTAAACGGTCTAGACCAAATGCCATACCTGCGTGTGGAGGACAACCATACTTAAGCGCATTCAATAAGAAACCAAACTTATCTTGAGCTTCTTCATCTGAAATACCCAGCATTTTGAACACGGCTGCTTGCATACTTGTATCATGAATACGTACAGAACCGCCACCGACTTCTAGGCCATTGATAACTAAATCATACGCTTTAGACAGCATTTGCTCTGGATTATCATGATTTAGAATTTCTTCGGTTGTTGCTTTTGGCTGAGTAAATGGATGGTGAATCGCCGTCATTCGAGCCGTTTCTTCATCCGCTTCAAACATTGGGAAGTCAACAACCCATACAGGCTTAAACTTACCATTTAACATGCCCAAATCTTCACCAATTTTAACGCGCAATGCTCCTAGTGCTTCATTCACAATCTTAGCTTTATCCGCACCAAAGAAGACAATATCGCCATCTTTAGCTTCAACACGCTTCATAATTTCCATCACTTGTTCAGGGAAGAATTTAACAATAGGTGATTGAAGCCCTTCAATACCCGCCGCCAAATCATTGACCTTAATATAAGCCAGACCTTTTGCACCGTAAATACCGACAAATTTAGTGTATGCATCAATATCTTTACGGCTCATTGAACCTGCACCAGGAACCTTAAGAGCGGCTACACGACCTTTTGGATCCTTAGCTGGAGCTGCAAATACTTTAAAGTCGATATCCTGTAAAAGATCTGCCACATCCACAAGCTGCATGTCAATGCGCAGGTCTGGTCGGTCAATACCGTATTTTTCAATTGCTTCAGAATATGGCATACGAGGGAAATCACCTTCAAATTCATAGCCAATCGATTCTTTAAAGATGGTTTTGGTTAAACCTTCCATCAAATCCATAACCGCTTCTTCTTCCATAAAAGAAGTTTCGATATCTAATTGAGTAAATTCTGGTTGACGATCGGCACGTAAATCTTCATCACGGAAACAACGAGTAATCTGGTAATAACGGTCAAAACCAGACATCATCAATAATTGTTTAAATAACTGTGGTGACTGCGGTAAAGCAAAAAATTTGTTTTGATGAGTACGACTCGGTACTAAATAATCACGCGCACCTTCTGGTGTAGATTTAGTCAGGATAGGTGTTTCAATATCCATAAAGTTATTATCATCTAGATAACGGCGCATTGAACGAGTGACTTTGTAACGCAACATTAATGTTTCTTGCATTTCATCACGACGTAAGTCGATATAACGGAACTTCAAACGTGTCTCTTCACCTACGTTTTTATCGTCAAGCTGAAATGGAATTGGCTCAGCCATACTAAGAACATTCAGTTCATTGGCAACAACCTCAATTTTACCGGTTGTCATATTCGGGTTGATTGTGCCTTCCGTTCTTGGAATAACTTTACCTGTGATTTGCAAAACACACTCAGAACGAAGACGTTCTGCTTTTGCGAACACTTCTGCTGTATCTGGGTTTACTACTACTTGAACCAAACCTTCACGGTCACGTAAATCGATAAAGATAACACCACCATGATCACGGCGACGGTGCACCCAACCCGCTACAGTTACGGTTTGGTCAATAAATGATTCTGTAACTTGCCCACAATACTGCGTACGCATACTTTTTAAACCCTTTTAATATCACAGCCTAAGCTGTTGTAATCACTTTGGTTACACATAGAAACACTTGCATAAACAAATACCTCAAATAGGTATAACCACTAAAATAAATATCTTTTTTTGTTTAACCGCTATTTGCCGTTAAACCGAACAATCAGGCCTGGTTAACACCTGATTTATTTGCATTTTCTGGCGAACTCGATTCTTCTATATTTGATTTTTGAGTTTCAGACTTCATATCTGGCACGACCACACCACCAGAAATTACCATTTTTAAGGCATCATCCACGTTTAAATCCAGTTCAATAATTTCATGCTTTGAGGCCATAATAAAAAACCCAGAAGTTGGATTAGGCGTAGTTGGCACAAACAGATTCACAACATCCCCCATTTGGGTTTTCTCTTGTGCCTCTCCTTGGTGGCTACCGGTTTGAAAAGCTAAAGTCCACAGCCCTTTTCTTGGGTACTCAATCAAAAACACTTTTTGAAATGTTTGGTCTCCTGAACCAAATACCGCCTCGGCAATCTGTTTAACCGCATTATAAATTGACCGTACCAAAGGAATTCTTGATAAAAATGACTCCCAAAGACTAACAACCTTACTACCCAAAAAATTGGCGACAAAAACACCCGTAATTAAAATAAGCGTTAAGGATAATAGAACCCCTATACCAGGAATATCAAAGCCTATTAATGATTCGGGGCGGTAAGCCGCAGGTATCAACAACAAGGTTTGATCAAACAAGTCCATTAAAAATTTGATAATGGCAATCGTCACCCCTAAAGGCAACCAAACCAATAATCCAGCAATCAAATAACGCTTTAAAAAAGACAATGAACACAACCTTGTTACACAAGAATAAACAAACGATCTATTATAAAGGAATTCATAAAACTTTTAACACTAGATTTACATAAGTAATACGGTTTAACAACTTTTTCATATTACAAACACCCCTTTTATTTTTGCCTAGCAAACACAACACTATACAAAAGGGTTTAAACTGAAAGTAAATAGCCAACTCTAAATAACTACTTTAAAATCATGAGGGACGTTTAAGCAGGCAGGCTCCGAGCGTGAATCTTGGCAATGGTTGTTTAAACGTCCACCTCAAGCAGCTGCGCAAGTTCCCTCCACAACTTTGTTAGAGTTTTTTGTTATCTAGATAGCACTTCAAAAATCTACCTTATTGAGGAGAGACTGGCTTTGCCATAATTTAAAGCAGTAACTCAGAGTCGACGAAATAGGTTATTACTTCATTTTTTGATACAGTTACTCATAAATCAGAAAATGAAACTTTAGATAATAAAATTGTATTAAAATCGGCTTTGCACAAGCCATCTGAATAATCAGCAATAATTAACACAGGCCATTTATGACAACACTTTCCATAACCCAACTGCTTTTATTTAGTGGTATTTTAGGCTTAGTAATAGGCAGTTTTTTATCCATGCTTACTTGGCGACTACCACGCATCATGATGCTTGAAGAGGAACAACAACTTAAAGAAATTAGTATTGGTGGCTCAAAATGTCCGTACTGCGATGCAAACCTACCTTGGTATAGACTTATTCCATTGTTCAGTTGGTTAGCTTCCAAAGGAAAATGTCACAACTGTAAAACCAAGATATCACCACGTTACCCTTTAATTGAACTATCGACCGCCATACTAACCATTGCTTGCATGTGGCAATTTGGATTAACAATAGAGGGCATTCCAGCCATTTTATTCAGTTGGATACTTATTGCCATCTTTGTTATTGATTTCGAACATCAATTGATTTTGGACAACCTCAGCTTACCTTTACTTTGGTTAGGGTTACTTTTTAATTCTCAATCTATTTTTACCACGCCGGTTGACGCTATCTGGGGAGCTTCCATCGGTTATCTAATATTATGGCTGGTATTTCATGTTTTTAAACTCATTACCGGAAAAGAAGGCATGGGGTATGGTGACTTTAAATTACTCGCGGCTTTTGGAGCTTGGTTTGGCGTTATTGCTTTACCACAAATCATCTTAATTGCAGCACTCACCAGTATCTTAGTGGCAGTTATCGGCATAGCGTTAAAAAACAGAAGCCGAGATACACCTCTTGCCTTTGGCCCGTTTCCAGCAATCGGCGGCTGGGCTACTTTATTTTTGGGCCCAAACATATTTTAAGCAAGCATTCATAACACTACCCAATACTACACATATAAAAAACTACACATATAAAAAAAGCGTCTAAAAGACGCTTTTTTTATTTAAACCAAAACTTCGAAAGATTTACAACACACTAAGAGCCCAGCTTTGCCTCAACTAGCTCACATACCTGTGTCATTTTAAGCTTATTACTTTTGACAAAATTCATAACATACTCAAACATGCCTGGATTTTCTTGTTCTAAAGCCATATCAATAATCAAACATTTCTGACCTTCATACAACTCAGGGTGCAATAAATCAGAGTAGACTAAACGCTGCATTTCATAGGTTGCCCCCATAGATGAAATTCGATCAATCCAATCACTTGGTCTAAACTTTCGGCCATCTTCTGTGAAGCCTTCAATAATATACTTACAATGATGCAATTTTCTAGTCCATATTTAGAATTTCAAACCTTTTAATTTTACCACGATTTAAACTAAAAATAGTTTGATTGAGTATTATTTTTACTTATTTTCAACCCTACAAAGTACTAATAACACAACATAGATATTACTAAGCCAACAAAAAGCATCATTTAGCTTGCTTTTATTTGAAAAGCAAGCGAATTCACTGGGCAAATAGCCTTATAAAATGGCATAATATTGCGTTCGAAAAGAGATTGGTATCAATGATACCCAGCTTAAACTCTTTTCATATATGCACTAAGTTAAATATCCACCAAAAATGATGATTAAGGTTTCCCAAATGACGCAGTATCAAACAGATGATTTACGCATCAAAAACATCACTGAAGTTCGCCCACCTCGTGAGCTTCACGAGCAATACCCGCTTTCTGAAGTTGCCGCTCAAACAGTCTATGATACTCGCCAACATATCCACAATATTTTAGCTGGCAGAGATGACAGGCTTTTAGTGGTTATAGGCCCTTGCTCAATTCATGATACTGGTGCCGCACGTGACTATGCAAAAAAACTGAAAGAGCAAATTGAAAAACACAAAGAAAATCTGCTCATTGTGATGCGAGTTTATTTTGAAAAACCAAGAACAACCGTTGGTTGGAAAGGTCTTATTAATGACCCAGATTTAAATGAATCATTTGAAATCAATAAAGGTCTTGGACTCGCTCGTGAATTGTTACGAGATGTAAATCATATGGGTGTACCTGCGGCAACTGAATTTTTGGACTTAATCTCTCCACAATATATTGCTGACTTAGTTGCTTGGGGAGCAATTGGCGCGCGAACGACTGAAAGCCAAGGACACAGAGAACTCGCCTCTGGACTTTCTTGCCCTGTTGGGTTTAAGAATGGTACGGATGGCGGCTTTAAAATTGCTGTTGATGCAATCCGTGCGGCAAACAATCCGCACATTTTCATGTCTATGACAAAAGATGGTCACTCTGCTATATTTGAAACAAAAGGTAATCAAGATTGTCACGTTATTTTACGCGGTGGGCATGACGGGCCTAATTATGAAGCTGAGTTTGTTAACGATGCTGTTAAACAACTTCAGGCAGCCAAAGTTGAAGATAAGCTTATGATTGACTGCAGCCATGCAAACAGCAGTAAGCAACATCAAAGACAAATTATTGTTGCCGAATCCATCGCCGAACAACTTAAAAACGGTTCTCCATACATTATGGGCGTCATGATTGAAAGTCACTTAATTGGTGGTCGTCAAGATGTTGAGCCAGGCCAACCTTTAATTTATGGTCAAAGTATTACAGATGCTTGCATTGATTGGGATGACAGCCTATCTGTTTTAGATACCATTGCTAAAGGTGTAGAGGCACGCAGATCACTGAGTAAAAAATAAAAATATTAACTTGTGTCATGTAACAAAAACCCCCGGTTTCATTTCTTATGAAACAGGGGGTTTTTGTCTTTTTAAACATATAAAACAACAATATCTACAAACTAGAAGTGCATATATCCTTTGGCACCATCCACTAAAAACTCACAACCATCTTTTAACAATACCACTCTATCATTAACTGTCTCACTTTTCGAAACATTGCTTTTATCAAGTTCGTCATAAGAAACTATAGAGCCTATTTCTGAAATTTCTATACCTGCTTGCTTTGCAATCTTTTTTGCTAAGTTAATATTTTCGGGGGATACGGTAAAACAAAGTTGATAATCATCCCCACCCGCTAAAAGTGATAACCAGTCTTCTGTATTATCTATATACAATTGAGCTACTTTTGAAAGCGGAATATCATCAACATTAATCACTGCCACTAGTAAATCATTTTCCGCTACAGCCGTTTTATTCGACTCCTCTAAGATGTGGCTCACATCAGCCAAAAGGCCGTCCGATATATCAATTGCACTGTTTGCAAACGAATACAATTCCTCAGATAAACCTAGCTGAGGGTGTGGCACATTTAACGCATCTAAAAGATACTGGCAATCAGCAAATAAAATTTGCTTTTTAACTGGTTCAGGTAAATTATCCTGTGCAACCATTAATCCTAAAGCACCATCGCCAATACAGTTCGTCACACAAATGACATCCCCTTCTTTAGCACCGGAACGTAATACCGCCTTACCTTTCGGAAGCCAACCATGAGCAGTCACTGTAATCGTTAAAGGCCCATTTGTGGTATCTCCACCAACAAGAGGCATACTATACAAATCACCAATGTCAGAGAGCCCTTTTGCGAAACCTGTCAACCAGCTGTGATTGTTATCAGGAACAGTTAAGGCCAAATTGTAAAATCCTGGTTTGGCTCCCATTGCAGCTAAGTCACTTAAATTCACCGCTACACTTTTCCAAGCAACATTATACGACGAGGTTGTTTCAGGGAAATGCACCCCAGAAACTAACGTATCTGTAACCACCACTAACTGATGATTTTCAGGCACATTCAATACAGCACCATCATCACCAATTCCAACTTCATCTTTAGCCAGACCTTTTGATAAAGGTTCAAATAAAAAATTTATTAACTCAAACTCTCTGGCCATATATACTCTTTTTTACAAAAAAAAGCCTCGCAATAAAGCGAGGCTTATTAACAACACAACTTTTTTATACAAACTCTTTTGAACGTAACTGCTTAGCGGCTTTGTCTAAAATACCATTAACATACTTATGACTCTCTTCAGCTCCAAATCGCTTAGCTAATTCAACACTCTCATTAATCACAACCTTGTATGGAATTTCTATTTTTGCCTGCAGCTCATACACTCCCATACGCATAATGGCTCGTTCCACAGGATCAATACGAGTTACAGAGCGATCTAGATAATCTGCATAAAGAGCATCTAAATCCTCTGCTGATTTTGAAACTTCAGAGATTAACTCTTTGAACCAGTCAAAATCTAGTCCTTCTAAAAGACCATCTTCATTAAACTGCTTAACAATCTGTGGAATTTCTTCGTTAGTCATTTGCCACTGATACAAAGCTTGCAAAGCGACTCTACGAGATTGAGTACGTGGAGCAACTTGAGACTCTTTTTCTATTACTTCTTCACCTTGACCAGGCTGAATATCTTTAATTGTTTTCATTAAAGTTGCTTCATCACGTTAACCATTTCAATTGCTGAAAGCGTTGCTTCCTCACCTTTATTACCCATTTTGGTACCTGAGCGTTCAATTGCTTGTTCAATTGAATTCACTGTTAAAATACCAAATGCAACCGGAATACTGTGCTTTAACATCACGCTGCTAATGCCTTTAGTTGCTTCACCTGCAACATAATCAAAATGAGGTGTACCACCTTGAATGACAGCACCCAATGCAACAATGGCGTCATACTTACCAGAAGCAGCCATTTTCTCTACAGCCAAAGGAACTTCAAACGCACCAGGTACCATGACTTGAGTAATATTTTCTGCCGAACCACCGTGTCTTTCAATGGTTTCGATCGAACCTTTAACAAGATGATCAACAATAAAACTATTCCATCTTGTTACAACAAATCCGATTTTCATTCCATCGGCGTTTAAATTTCCTTCTACCATATTCATAATTTACTTCTCTTAAATTCTATTTTGTTTTGTAACGTAATTAGTTATTTTGCCATACTTTGCTGAATTAAAATACTCATTCAATACAACAAAACCTTTATGGTCAATTAGTCTTTTTTGGCAACCACTTCAGTAATTTCTAAACCAAACCCACCTAAAGCTTTCATACCCCATGCTGAACCAATTATTTTAAGTTTTTTAAGGCCTAGGTCAGCGATAATTTGAGCACCAAGACCGTAAGTTTTAGTGTCATCATCAGAAATTCTATCTGGTGAATTCACTCCCAAGTCCTTCATCTGATACTGCTGTATCTTATCTAGCAACTCTGCAGCCTCTTCATGCTTACGCAATACAATAATAGCGCCATTACCTTCTTCAGAAACCTGCTTCATTGCCTTTTCTAAGGACCAACCACATTCATTTCTTTGTGAGCCAAATGCATCACATAAAGTGTCTAACATGTGCACACGCACTGCAGTCGGCTGCTCACTATCAATTGTGCCATAGACTAGTGCAAAGTGCGCTTTTTGCTCCAGTATATCTTGGTAACCAATTAATTTAAAATCACCAAACTGAGTCGGAAATTTACACTCCGAGACACGCTCAATAGTTTTTTCATTCTGTAAACGGTACTCAATTAAATCTGCAATAGTGCCTATTTTCAAACCGTGCTCAGCGGCATAGCCTTCTAAATCTTCGCGTCGTGCCATAGATCCATCTTCATTCATAATTTCAACAATGACAGAAGCTGGTTCCATTCCTGCTAAACGAGCTAAATCACATCCGGCCTCGGTATGCCCTGCACGAGTTAAAACACCACCAGGCTGTGCCATTAGAGGAAAAATGTGCCCAGGTGTAACAATATCAGCAGGCCCCGCACCTTCCGCAACCGCTGTTTGGACCGTTATCGCTCTATCTGCTGCTGAAATCCCCGTTGTCACACCCTCTGCAGCTTCAATTGAAACGGTAAAATTTGTTCCATTTTGATCCGTATTATTTGCCACCATTAAAGGTAAGTGCAGTTGATTACAACGCTCTTTTGTTAGGGTTAAACAGATTAATCCTCGACCATATTTAGCCATAAAATTAATGTCTTCCGCACTACATGTGCTGGCCGGAACCAAAAGATCACCTTCGTTTTCTCGGTCTTCATCATCCATCAGAATGACCATTTTTCCTTGCTTGTAGTCCGCAATTAGTTCTTCTATTGTATTTAATGGCATCTTATTTAAATCCGTTCTCTGCTAAAAATTCTGGGGTTATTGTACTGTTTTCTTTTGAGGGTGGAGCAGTCATCATGCGCTCTAAGTAGCGAGCAAGCAAATCCACCTCTAGGTTCACACGTGAACCTTCATCTAAATGCTTAATTGTTGTTTCTTGTCGCGTATGAGGCACTATATTAACGCCAAACACACAATTTTTGACTTCATTAACAGTGAGACTGATTCCGTTAATGCAAATAGAGCCTTTAGCTGCAATATATTTACAAATTTCAATTGGCGCCTCTACCTCATAACGCCATGAACGTGCATCTTGCGAAATAGACTTAACGTATCCTACGCCATCTACATGTCCACTTACTAAGTGACCACCTAAGCGGTCTTGAAGGGTTAACGCTTTTTCTAAATTAACGGGTGTGCCAGCTTGCCAATCTCCTGCATTGGTCACTTTAAGAGTTTCACCAGAAACATCAGCAACATAGTAGTGTTCAGTAAATTCAATTGCCGTTAAACAAATACCATTGGCTGCAATACTGTCACCAATTTGCACATCACCCATATCTAATTTGCCAACATTAATGGTTACTTTCCAGTCGCCATTATTTGGCTCAATCTTTGAGATTGAACCTTCTGCTTGGATAATTCCAGTAAACATTCTTTATTCCTTCGGTACCAGTATTAATCGTGCATCATCACCAAAACGATCCATAGATTGAATTGTAAAATTCAGTTTTTTATCCATTGAATCAAGTCCCGGTAGAACAAACATAGGTTTTGCATCGTGCCCCATTAACGACGGCGCAATAAAACAGTGTAATTCATTAACCAGGCCTGATTGAATAAATGCTCCTGCTAAAATTGCACCCGATTCGACCATAACATCGTTAACTTGCTCTTCTGAGGCTAAGTAACGCAATACAGATTCAATATCTAAACGATCTTCATCAGCGGCAACTGCAACTATCTCAACGCCTTTATGATGAAGCTCTTCAACAATCTCTGAGCATCTTTCAACAGTTTCAGACGATGTCATTAAAATGGTTTTTCCAGGCAAAGCTAACATTTTGGCATCAAGAGGCATACTTAGATTTGAATCTAATACCACTCTTATTGGATGACAATTGTCTTGCGTTAAATTCAATTCTGCTAATTGTTCATCTGACAAACGCACGGTTAGACTTGGATCATCCACAAGAACAGTTCCAATTCCAGTAATTAAAGCCCCGCAGCGAGCACGCATTTTGTGAACTTCTAAACGAGATTCCGCTCCAGTAACCCAATGGCTTTCACCATTTTCCATAGCCGTTCTGCCATCTAAACTACTGGCCATTTTCAACCTTACAAAAGGTAACTGCCTTTCCATTTTTCTAATAAATCCAGGATTGATGTTTTTTGCTTCTTCTTCTAAAACACCAATAATCACCTCAATACCAGCATTACGTATACGCTCAATTCCTTGGCCTGCAACCAACGGATTTGGGTCTTTCATAGCAACCACAACCTTAGCCACTTTAGCTTCAATCAAACCGTCCGCACAAGGTGGAGTTCTGCCAAAATGAGAACATGGCTCTAAAGTAACGTAAGCAGTAGCTCCCTCTGCATTATTTCCCGCTTCGGCTAGAGCAATACGCTCGGCATGAGGTTGACCGGCTTTTTGGTGCCAACCCTGTCCAACCACTTGGTTATTTTTAACTAAAACACAGCCTACAGCTGGATTTGGTTTTGTGGAATAGATACCCTTTCTAGCCAAATCAATGGCTTGGTGCATATAGGTAACGTCGTCTTGTGAAAATTGAGTTAAAGACAAAAACTACTCCTTAAAAAAGTCATTACTTAGCCGTAGTGACTTTAACTAAACGCTCAATCTCTTCTCTAAAAGCATTTACATCTTGAAATGATCGATAAACCGAAGCAAAACGCACATACGCCACTTGGTCTAGATCGCGTAACGCATCCATCACCCATTCACCTAGCTGTGAAGAAGGAATCTCTCGAACACCTTCAGACATAAGTCGTTTGGTGATTTGACTCGCCACTTGGTCAATCGCATCACTGGAAACTGGGCGTTTCTCTAACGCTTTAATCAGACCTTTACGAATTTTGCTCTCATCAAATTTTTCACGATTACCATCACTTTTAACCACTCTTGGCAAAGCCAACTCGGCTGATTCATAAGTTGTAAAGCGTTCCGAGCATTGAATACACTCTCTACGACGGCGTACTTGCACACCCTCTGTCGCTAAACGTGAATCAATCACTTTTGTATCCGAAGCATTACAAAATGGACAGTGCATAGAAATACTCCCTTTCTATGATTAATAATTTATACATTAATAAAAAATTAAGATTTTTCTAAATTTTAAATACCAAAAAACCACCAGGCCTGGTGGTTTTTTAAACTGCTCAAATCAGAAACATTTACTATTCGACTTTACTAACAAAATCGAAGCAATTATGTATTATTTATAAACAGGTTTTGCTTTACATAAAGCAGATACTTTATCACGAACATCTGCAACCACTGCTTTATCCCAAGTTTCACTCTCTTGATCACATGCATCAATGACATCACACATCCACGTTGCAAGATTTGTGCAATCTTCTTCATTAAAATCACGTGTTGTTGCTGCCGCAGTACCAACACGAATACCACTTGTTACAAATGGAGACATTGGGTCATTTGGCACTGAGTTTTTATTGATGGTGATGTGTGCGGCGTCTAGCGCGGCATCAACCAACTTACCTGTTAGACCTTTTTCAATCAAGCTAACTAAGAACAAGTGGTTTTCTGTTCCGCCAGAAACAACATCACAACCACGAGACATAAATACTTTTGCCATAGCCTGAGCATTCTTAACCACATTTTCACAGTAAGTTTTCCAAGAAGGTTCTAGACACTCTTTAAAGGCAATCGCTTTCGCTGCCATTACATGAACTAAAGGACCACCTTGGCCACCAGGAAAAATCGCCGAGTTTAATTTTTTCTCTAGCTCTTCATTGCCTTTAGAAAGAATCAGTCCACCACGTGGTCCACGTAAGGTTTTGTGAGTGGTTGTAGTAACAACATGTGCATGAGGGATAGGGCTTGGATATACACCACCTGCAATCAAACCAGATACATGCGCCATATCCACAAACAGATAAGCGCCTACTGAATCTGCAATTTCACGGAACTTAGCCCAGTCTACTACTTGCGAATAAGCAGAGAACCCAGCAATGATCATCTTAGGCTTGTGTTCGTTAGCTAAAGCTTGCACTTCATCATAGTCAATCTGGCCTGAAACAGGGTCAATACCGTACTGAACCGCATTGTAAATTTTACCTGAGAAGCTTACGTGAGAGCCGTGTGTTAGATGACCACCGTGCGCTAGACTCATACCCAAAACAGTATCCCCAGGGTTTAGTAATGCCATATACACCGCTGCATTAGCCTGTGAACCAGAGTGAGGCTGAACATTTGCGTAGTCCGCACCATATAATTCTTTCGCTCGGTCAATTGCCGCTTGTTCAACAATATCAGCAAACTCACAACCACCATAGTAACGTTTACCAGGATAACCTTCTGCATACTTATTTGTAAAATAAGAGCCTTGAGCCTCCATTACACGTGGACTAGTATAGTTTTCAGATGCGATTAACTCAATGTGAGATTCTTGACGATTTTCTTCGTTTTTAATCGCATCAGCAATTAAATCATCGTAACCTGCGATAGTCATGGATTTTGTAAACATTGTTGCGGCTCTCCGTTCCAAAAAATTGAATATTTCAAAGAATAGAATTCTACCTGTTTTACTCCAAATAGCCAAATGTATTATTCAGAACAATACTATATATGGTACATCTGTTTGAGCATTGATGATTTAATGCTTTATATCCCCCTCTTTTTTAGGTAAAGTTTCTTAAATTAAACTTATCGATATTTAAAATTAAACATAGTTAGGAAAATAAATGGCTCAGTTTGTTTACACCATGAATCGTGTTGGAAAAGTGGTTCCACCCAATAGACACATATTAAAAGATATCTCTTTATCATTTTTCCCCGGCGCTAAAATTGGCGTTTTAGGCTTAAACGGTTCTGGTAAATCAACACTTCTAAAAATTATGGCAGGCCTAGATACCGATATTATCGGTGAAGCACGCCCACAGCCTGGTATTAAAATTGGTTATTTAGCACAAGAGCCACAACTTGATGAATCAAAAACCGTCCGAGGCAATATTGAAGAAGCCGTATCAGAAGTAAAAGATGCACTTGCTGAACTCGATGCCGTTTATGCGGCTTATGCAGAACCAGATGCCGACTTTGATGCCTTAGCGAAAAAACAGGCGGAAATTGAAGACATTATTCAAGCCAAAGACGGTCACAATATTGAACGTACTTTAGAAATTGCCGCAGATGCACTTCGATTACCAGACTGGGATACCGATGTTACCGTTCTATCTGGTGGTGAAAAACGTCGCGTTGCTTTGTGTAAGCTTTTACTGGAAAAACCAGACATGCTGCTTTTAGACGAACCTACCAACCATTTGGATGCCGAATCGATTGCTTGGTTAGAACGTTTCTTATTAGATTTCTCAGGAACCGTTGTTGCCATTACTCACGATAGATACTTCTTAGATAATGCCGCGCAATGGATTTTGGAGCTTGACCGTGGTGAAGGAATTCCTTACGAAGGCAACTACTCTTCATGGCTAGAACAAAAAGAGAAACGTTTAGAACAAGAGTCTAAATCTGAAGCGGCACGCATGAAAACCATTAAAAACGAATTGGAATGGGTACGTTCTAATGCTAAAGGTCGTCATGCTAAATCAAAAGCGCGTATGGCACGTTTTGAAGAACTAAGCAGTCAAGAAACCCAAAAACGTAATGAAACCAGCGAAATCTTTATTCCCGTTGCTGAACGCCTAGGTGAAAAAGTCATTGAAGTAAACCATGTATCGAAAGGTTTTGGAGACCGTTTATTAATAGATGACCTAAATTTCCGTTTACCACAAGGTGGCATTGTTGGGATTATCGGTGCTAACGGTGCTGGTAAATCGACCCTCTTCAAAATGCTAACTGGTCAGGAGCAACCTGATTCAGGTACGATTGAATTCGGTGAAACCGTTCAATTATCTTATGTAGACCAGAGCCGTGATGCACTAGACGACAACAAATCTATCTGGGAAGAAATTTCTGAAGGCGATGAAGTTTTCATGGTTGGCAACACTGAAGTTAACTCACGCGCATACTGCAGTCGTTTTAACTTTAAAGGCGGCGACCAACAGAAAAAAATTGGTACCCTTTCTGGTGGAGAACGCAACCGTGTTCACTTAGCCAAAACCTTAAGAAGTGGCGGTAACCTATTACTGCTTGATGAACCTACCAATGACCTAGATGTAGAAACTTTACGTGCTCTTGAAGAAGCCTTACTTGAGTTTGCTGGCTGCGCGGTTGTTATCTCTCATGACCGCTGGTTCCTAGACCGAATCGCAACACACATGCTTGCATTTGAAGGTGATTCACATGTAGAGTGGTTTGAAGGTAACTTCTCCGACTATGAAGAAGATTTAAAACGCCGTAAAGGTGCAGAAGCGGCTCAACCTCATAGAATTAAATACAAGCCTATTTCAAAGGACTAAAGCATGACTGAAATTCATACTACTGCCTCACATCTGGAAGCTATTGCCAATGCAATGCCCGACCCTATTTTTGTAATGGGACAAGATGGCACCTATTTAGATATCGTTGGTGGTCAAGCACGTAATCTATATGCGGACGGTTCAAGTCTAATCGGAAAAACTTACCAAGAAGTATTGCCCGAGCAAATGGCTAATCGCTTTCTAAAAGTGGTAAAACGAGCCATTGCTTCTGGCCAACTGCAAGAAATTGAGTATCAACTGGCTAACAGTGAAGTGGAAGGCGTTGAAGAAGGCCCTAAAGGGGGACAGTGGTATGAAGCTCGTATCTACCCTGTTACTGATGGCACATATGATCAACCAGCCGTTATCTGGCTGGCCATTAACATTACAAGCCGTAAACACATGGAAGAGCAAATTGAGCACCTTTCATCAACCGACCCTTTAACAGGCCTGTACAATCGTGATTTCTTTTTAGACCTTGTTGATGAAGAGCTTAATAAAGCCCGTTTGAATAACCAAGCATTATCACTAGCCAAAATCAATCTAGATTGCTTTAAACGCATTACCGATGGCTTCGGCCATGAAATGGGCGATAAAGCCATCTTAACGGCGGCTCACGCAATTCAAAACGTAGTGAAAGACCTAGGCTATATTGGTCGTTTAAGCTGTGATCAATTTATGATTGTTTTGCCTGAAGTAAAAGCTGTAGATGGTTTTCGTATTGCTAAACTTGCTCAAGAAACCATTGCCGCTCAAACCATTAAACTGGATGATGAACAAACAACCTGTTTAACCAGTCATGCCGGAGTAACAGAACTTCGCAACAATGAAGAGGACAGCCATACTCTCTTTAAACGGGTTAATGAAGCAATTCAATCTGCAGAAGGTACACGCGACATTACTCGTATAATGTAGTCAACGAACTAGGAACCTATTATGAAAGCATTATTTAAAAAACTGACACTGGTACTCTTTTTAGCGAATATTTTTGCCTTCCCTCTCGCCCAGGCTGCGGATGATGGTGCAAAAGTGGTTTACCACGTAGACTTTAAAGACCCAACTCGCTACTCAGCCACGCTAACCTCTATTAACAATATCATGAACTTTTATGAATCTGAATTAATGGAGCCTGAGGTACATTTAGTATTCGTAGGGTACGGTTTACGTTTTACCACCGATGATAATCTTAAAGGCACACCTTATGAAGCGGATAAAGCTTTATTAGATCGTCGTGCTGAGCTTAAAGGTCGTTTAGATGCATTAATTGATGTTCGAGGTGTTCAGGTACATCTTTGTGATAAAACACGTGATGAAGTGGGTCTACCTCAAGAAAAGGTCTACAAAGGCATTCAGTTTGCACCATCTGGTGTGGCTAAAATCGCTATTTTACAAAGTGAAGGTTACTCTTATTTAAAAGTACAATAGCACTTTACTAAATCATTTCTCAAGCTGCTCTCCTAACCTCTTGGAGAGCAAATCTCTCACCAGCCTTAAACTCACCATCACTTTTTTCATAAATATTACGAAAGTATTAAGTATGTATTTTTATATACAATTCTTTGCAGATTCACTCTATAATCAGAATCAAATTAATCACTTATACTCATTAGAATGAAACCCACATTAAAAAAACTATTTCTTATTTGCTTAGCTACTCTTCCCTTAACTACTGTTGCTAAAAATAATAGTGACATTGAAAAGAACACACACAACACAGTTTATAGCTTTGTAAATAATCTAAACAGCACCTTAAAGTCACAACTACATAGTTATAACTTTAAAGGTATCAAACACGTTTCAACCATACAAAAAAACAAACAGATTATTGTACAAGTAACACATGATCCAAAGACTTCGTATAGCAATATGATTGAAGGGATTGCTGAAACGGCAGGCCGAGTAAATGGAATTAATTTTCAGAATAGTTTTACTTTGGATATTATAAACAGCTACTGTAAAACAGACTTGTTTTACACTATTCAAAGCCACGGCTTAGACAAGGTTGTCATTGTGCAATATGAAGATTTAAGAGGCAATAACATTGCCCTACATAGAATAAACAAGCAACTCTGCAAGCTATAACACCTAACCAGGCCTGGTTAAACATTAAGAAGTTCAAGGTAAGATAAACCTTATAACTTAAGTTTCATTCATTTTCATCCAATCAACAGCTAATAAACTACAAACAATACCCACGGTCTTTGAGTTAAATTTTAGACACAAAAAAGCCGGCTTATAGCCGGCTTTTCATTGGGTGTTAACCTACTTAACGAATTAAGCTAACTCACCAGGGTATGCTTCGATACCTGGGTTGTTTTTAACACCTTTAAGCTTAGGATGATTAACCTTCTTAAGCTTAGTAGAGCTTTTATGATTACGTAGATAATCTGCAGCAACATCCCACATTAAGCGACCTTCGCCCACAGCTTCAACCTGAGCCCAACCGGCAACAGTATAAGTTTTACTTGCTTCTAAAGGTGTACCGTCATCGAGACGCATATCAGAGATACGACTACCAAACTTACCGTTTGGTTCACATGTGTAATCCATACCACCAAGACGAACCATATCACCACCAGACTGTAGGTATGGGTCTTTTTGGAATAGGTTTTCACAGATACCCTCTAGGATATCTTTCATTGCCGCACCAGTTACTTCCGACTTGTATGTTTCACCGTAAGTCATGGATGTTTCATCCATAACACGTTCCATAGTAATCATTTCACCAGCTAGTACGGAAGTACCCCAACGAACACCAGCAGACATAGCAATTTGAGTATCGTGCTCTTCGCGTAAAGAGTTTACAATAATCTGATCCCATGTACCCATGAAATTACCACGACGGTATAGTGTATCTTCAGCTACAGCCAATTCTTCATTTAGAATTTCGCCATAGGTCTTTCCTAAACGGTCTTTGTTTACATAACGATCAGGGTTACGTGACTCAATGATGTTCTCATCATATTTTTTAGTGTATAAATGATCTATGAAAGTTTGAACTTCTGCATCAGCAGCTAATACGTTAGAGAATACTGGTAGTAACTTATAGTCAACACCTTTTAACTTACCTTTAACGATATCTAAATCCATTACACCAACAAACTTACCATTAGAACCAGCGTTTGTTACGTGACATACACCACCTTCAGGTGTTTTAACAGGTGTTGTTTTTGCAATACCATCATGAGTATGACCACCAAAGATAGCATCAATACCATTAATTCTAGAAGCCATCTTGATATCCACATCCATACCGTTGTGAGAAATCATAACTATCGCTGCTACTTTCTCTTTTTCACGGATACCATCAACCAACTCTTGTAGTGCATCTTCACGAAGACCGAAAGACCAATCTGGGAAGTTAGATTGTGGGTTAGCGTTAGCTGTACGTGGGAAAGCTTGACCAACAACCGCAATACGCTCACCGTTTACAATTTTAACTGTGTAAGGTTTGAATGCACGAGCTTCATCTTCAGAGTAAAGACCTGTTCCATTGTGCTGATCAACCATATCTAGGTATTCGTCACCAAACAGTGAGTCTTCTTTAATACGAATATTTTGTGCTAAAAACTCACCTTTAAACGCATTAATGTTCTTAAGAACTTCATTTTCATGATAAGTAAATTCCCAGTGACCAGTCATAATGTCTACACCTAACAGATTAGACGCTTCAACCATGTCCATACCACGTGTAAATAACGCAGTACCTGAACCGTGCCACAAATCGCCACCGTCCATAGTTAATGTATTTGCTTGACCACCAGCTTGCTCACGTAACTTGTCTAGTAAAGTCTTAACGTGTGCGAAACCACCTACTTTTCCATACTGCTCAGAAGCTTCTTGAAAGTTTAGGTATGTAAATGCATGTGCTAAAGGCGTATTTTCTTTTACACCAATTTCTTTTAATAGTTTTGTACCAACTACGTGAGGTAACTTACCGTATGCAGGACCTGTACCTAAGTTTACGTTAGGTTCACGGAAATAAATTGGCTTTAACTGAGCATGTGTATCTGTGATATGTAAAAGACGAACTTTTCCTTTCATAGGCTGATTATAGATTTCATCAGAAGCCTTTGCTATGGCAGCTTTATCAGCTCCACCAGACATTGCGTTTGCTGTACCAGGTAACATTCCAGCTGCTGCAGCCATTGACATTACGTGTAGAAATTCGCGGCGATTTAAAGACATTAGGTCTCTCCGTTTTATTGAAAAAAACACCCTTTTTTTAACAGGGCTTTTATATTTAGTCGGGACAATTTAAGGGCTTGTCATCCCAAAGTCAAATAAAGTAAAGTTATCATTCATTAGAAAATACTTATTATCATTCACTAACAATTCTTTTTTCTTGTTAACCCTACCTAAAATTAATTTTGGGGCTGTCCTAGATAACTAAAATTATCTAAGATGGCGCTATGAGAAAAAGTAGACTTAGTTGGTATAAGCAAAGTAAGTTGATAGAACTGTTTGTTGCAGGAACAACTGCACGAACTGCTGCATCCCTTGTTGGTGTAAATAAAACAACTGCAAGTTACTATTTTCAACGTTTACGTCAGTTGATCCATGACAATAGTGAACACCATGAGTTGCTCGAAGGTGAAGTCGAAGCGGATGAAAGTTACTTTGGTGGCAGACGTAAAGGTAAGCGTGGTCGAGGTGCAGCAGGAAAAGTCCCT
>JAUUDE010000008.1 GCA_030826915.1 Thiomicrospira sp. | reverse complement strand
TACCTGGCAGAAGGTTTGTTGCATGGCATTCATCAAAACCAAAATGTTATGATCTCTTACCTTACATAAAATCTTACTTCCAACACGCCTAGAAGTAATAATTTCTTTTTCTCTAAGAATGTCTATGTGTTGAGAGATATTACTTTGCGTTGTTCCTACTTGTTTCACAATATCCATGACAGGGAGTTCTTGCTCCCCGATAACACATAAAATCTTTAAGCGTAATGGGTGCCCCATAGCTTTAAGTGCTTTAGAGGCTTTATTGATATTATCTTCTTTCATTTCAAAATACGAGCTGTCTGGTGTTGTCATTTCACTATTTCACTATATAACGATATTACTATTTACTCTGAATTCTAATGAAATACCTGCACTCTGTCACTTAAAGTTAATTTATAATGAACAAATATTTTTTGGGAGTAGAGCTGTCTGCTTTTCTAACTGGTTGAAAAATTTAGAAAATAAAATTCTGTATGGAGGTTGATGTGAATACATCGGCATTAAAAAAAGTTATGTTGATAAGCTCAGGTGTTGTTCTTGGGGCTTTAATTGCGGTTGGAACGACTGTATGGGCGGATAAAGAAACCTCTACTGCAGTACAAAATAATGAAGTAACTTTGCCCTTGCAAGAGTTACGTGCTTTTGTTGAAGTCTTTGAAAGAGTTTCGCATGACTATGTGGATGAAATTGATGATAAAAAACTTTTAGAGGGTGCGATTAGTGGAATGCTCTCTAGTTTAGACCCTCATTCAGCATATTTGCCACCGACTGACTTTAAGGAGATGGAAGAACATACTCGAGGTGAGTTTGGTGGATTAGGTATGGAAGTGGGCATGGAAGATGGCTTTGTAAAGGTTATCTCGCCTATTGATGATACTCCAGCACAAAAAGCAGGCGTAAAATCGGGCGATTTAATTATTAAATTAGGTAAAGAGCCGGTTAAGGGAAAGACATTAAGTGAAGCAGTTAAAATTATGCGTGGTAAGCCAGGCACAAAGTTAACGCTTACAATTGTCCGCAAAGGTGAAGATGCACCAATTGAAGTCGAGCTGACTCGTGCAGTCATTAAGGTGAAAAGTTTAAAACAGCGTCTGTTAAAAGATAATGTAGGCTATGCCAGAATCAGCCAGTTTCAAGTAAGAACAGGGCATGATTTAGTAAAATCCATTGCCAAGCTAGAAAAAGAAAATGGTGCGCCATTAGATGGCTTAGTTTTAGATTTACGTAATAACCCAGGTGGTGTATTAAATGCAGCGGTACAAGTATCAGATGCCTTTTTAGATTCTGGCTTAATTGTTTATACAGAAGGGCGTATTAAAAATTCTAAGATGCGTTTTGAAGCTGAAAAAGGCGACATAATGCACGGAAAGCCTATTGTTGTATTAATTAATGAGGGTTCTGCTTCTGCATCTGAAATTGTTGCCGGGGCACTGCAAGATCAAAAAAGAGCCATTATCGCTGGAAGAACTAGCTTTGGTAAGGGCTCTGTGCAAACCTTGCTTCAGTTAAATAATGGTGCTGCTATTAAAGTTACTACGGCAAGGTACTTCACGCCTTCTGGACGATCTATTCAAGCTGAAGGGATTAAACCTGATTTAGAAATAGAATTGGTTAAAGTTGAAAAAGTAAAAGAAGACAAGCTCGGTAATATCAAAGAAAGTGATTTAAAGGGGCATTTAGAAAATAGTCATTCAGACTCTGACAAAGATAAGCTGGTTAAAAATGAGGCAAAAGAGAAAGAAGCTGAAAAAGCAAAAGAGCTTGATGAGTTGCTCGACAAAGATTATGAATTGAATGAAGCTCTGCGTCTTGTTAAAGCTATGACTTTAGCTCAGAAAATGGCTAAATAATGCTTTAATTAAAACATTTTTTTATAAAAATAAACCACATGATAAGACAGTTCTTTCATGTGGTTTTTTTGTATCAGCACATAGCTAAAAATTAAAGAGAGGAACGAGTATGAATAATGCAAAAGTATTAGTGCCTTTGGCTCAAGGCTGTGAAGAATTAGAAGCGGTAACCATTATTGATTTACTGGTTCGAGGCGGAATTGAAGTGGTTACTGCTAGCTTAAACAGCAGTAAACTGATTACAGCCAGTAGAGGCGTGCAATTAGTCGCTCAAAGGACTCTGGATGAAGTAATGAATGACACTTTTTCTATGGTCGTTTTACCAGGCGGTTTACCTGGTGCAGATTATTTGAATGAGGATGAAAGAATCATCTAGTTGCTAAAGAAAACCGTGCAACAAGGTGGTATCTCAGCCGCAATATGTGCCGCACCAAAAGTGTTGGTTACAGCAGGTTTATTGGATGAAAAAAAAGCCACTAGCTACCCAGGTGTGATTGATAAGAACCCCGCACTAGGAATGCAATATATTGATTTACCAGTAGTAGAAGACGGTCAAGTCATCACGTCTCGTGGACCTGGCACAGCGATAGATTTTGCTTTGACATTGATAGAAAAATTAAAAGGTAAAAAGGTACGTTTAACGGTTGAAGCAGCATTGGTTAGAGGTTAATATCTATTGTAAGTAATTTAGATTGTTAAGAATTTTTTGTAGTTAGATTAGAAGAAGGTTATTTTTTTGTTAGCCGATTATTTAATGTATTCTGACGAAAACAGTAATTTTGGATTACGAATTAGCCGTATTAAAAACAGTTTTGGTTTCTATAACTCTACAAGAGACATTCCTTCTAGTCGACCTGGAATAACGGTATGTAGTGGTCAAGTAATTTTGGCCATGTCTTTAGAGCAATTATCCCAATAGATTTGCTCTGTTTTATTTGGTGTTTTAACACCATTAAACTGATGCGGTCTTACTTGTGAGTAATACCCAAAAATGTAATTGCCAATGTGTATTTTTGCTGCATCTAAATTCCGATATCCAGTAATGGGAACCCACTCTGTTTTCAAGCTTCTAAAAAATCGTTCTATTGGGCTATTATCCCAAAAATTACCTTTGCGACTTAAGCTTTGCTTTATCTTGTAACGCCATAACCGTTGGCGGTATTTCACGCTAGTATAGTGTGTGCCTTGGTCTGAATGGAACATCACACCTTTAGGCTTTCCTCGTGATTCATAAGCCATCGTGAGAGCCTTCATCGTCAAGTTTGAGTCCGGCGAATGAGACATGGCCCAGCCAATCGGTTTTCGAGCATATAAGTCAAGTACTACAGCTAAATATGCCCATCGATTTTTTGTCCAGATGTAAGTCACACCACCTACCCAAACTTTGTTTGGTTTATCTGGTGTAAATTGCCTATCGAGTACATTAGGAATAGCCACATGCTCTCGTTGTGCTTTTTTATAGCTATGCTTGGGCAATTGACAGCTAACCAGCTGCAATTGCTTCATCATTTTACCTGCACGATATCGACTGATTGGAAGTTGTCTATCGGCTGATATTTGAGCAATAGTTCTAGCACCTGCAGAACCGTTGCTTTCAGTATGTATCCACCGAACCATAGCGAGTTTGTTAACTCGTTTAGCATTCGGACGTCGTCGACGTTTTTTCCAGTATTTAAAGGTACTGCGATGCACATTAAATACATTGCACTTGATGATTTTGGTGTTGGCTACTCCTCATTTAGTTATATGAAAAAACTACCGCTCAAATATGTAAAACTGGATGGTTCTTACGTTCAGAATTTACATAAATTGCCTCAAAACCAAGCCTTTATAAAAAGTGTGGTGATTATGGCTAATGCTTTTGGAATAAAAACCATTGCAGAATATGTAAAGAGTCAAGATGTTCTAAATGAACTTGTGAAGCTCAATGTCGATTATGGTCAAGGTTTTTACGTTGGTAAGCCTAAACCTGAACTGCTAAATGAGAATGCACTGTTTGAATAGCTATAGGTGTGTTGGCCAATCCTTTTAGGGCAAACATTGAATTGATAGGGTTCAAAAAATTATGATATCGAATATTTTAATAACTC
>JAUUDE010000042.1 GCA_030826915.1 Thiomicrospira sp. | reverse complement strand
GGACTTGGTCTGAAGATAATTCCAAAACGATCTAAATCGTAACGTGATGCACCTGCATGCATCATTTCTACGGCACAGCAAGCTAAACCAAATGTCATTGGCCATAATGAACCTGTGCGCGCCCAGTTAATTAACTTATCTGCTGAAGTGGTAACCACCCCTTCTTTTAAAACGCCTTCTACTCCCATTCAAGCGCTCCTTTCTTCCACTCGTAGATAAAACCGACTACCAACAATGACAAAAACACGGCCATTGCTAACAAACCAAACGTTCCTACTTCATCAAGCACAATCGCCCAAGGAAATAAGAATGCGATTTCTAAATCGAAAATAATAAACAAGATAGCAACAAGATAAAAACGCACATCAAATTTCATACGCGCATCTTCAAAGGCTTCAAAACCACACTCGTAGGGTGAGTTTTTTTCAGAATCAGGCTTTTGAGGCCCTAATAGATAGCCGATTAATATTGGACCAACCCCAAAAAGGGCTCCTAGTACAATAAATACTAAGATTGGAAGATAATTTTCTAGCATGGGTTTTAGACCTCGTCTAGCGTTTATTTAACTACTGCTTCAATGCAGTAGCATTTAAAGATGGTGCCGATGGCCGGAGTCGAACCGGCACAGCTTGCGCCACTACCCCCTCAAGGTAGCGTGTCTACCAATTTCACCACATCGGCAAAGTTTGTTTATTCAGGGACAACTGGCGCTTTAGTGTCTTCTACTTTAGTTTCTACTGGCACCTGAGTGACACTTTGATATCCTTTTGCTTGCTGACTACCAATGTAGGCTAAAACCAAGCTAGTAATAAAGAATACAGTTGCAACTACAGCTGTCATACGAGACAAAAACGTTGCTGAACCACCACTACCAAAAACCGATTGTGATGAACCGCCACCAAAGTTAGCACCTGCATCAGCCCCCTTACCATGTTGAATCAACACCAACACAATAAGAAGAAAAGCAATAATTAAATGTATTGTTAATACAATTCCAAACATGTTTAGCCCGCCGCTTTACAAATTGCAATGAAATCATCAGCGTTTAATGAAGCACCGCCAATCAACCCACCATCGATATCCGCTTGACCAAACAACTCTTTTGCATTGTCAGGCTTAACACTTCCACCATATTGAATAATTACTTTCTCAGCTACTGCTGAATTAAGACCTGCAAGTTTTCCACGAATAAATGCATGCACTTCTTGCGCTTGTGCTGGAGAAGCCGTTACACCTGTTCCAATTGCCCATACCGGCTCATATGCAATGACAACACTGGAAAACGCGTCAATACCAACCACATCTAAAACAGCATCTAGCTGGGTTGCAATAACTGACTCCATAACACCAGATTCGCGTTCTTCTAATGTTTCACCAACACATAGAATTGGAGTGACATTATTTGTTAATGCAACTTTAACCTTCTGTGCAATTTCAGCATCAGTCTCGCCGAAGATAGCTCTACGTTCAGAGTGACCTAAAATAACGTATTCGCAATCAAAGTCTTTTAACATTTCTACAGAAACCTCACCTGTAAAAGCTCCCTGAACAGGCTCTACAGCCATATTTTGCGCACCAACTGCAATCGCTTCACTTGAAATAGTACGCTTAGCATAGTCAACATAGATTGCAGGCGGGCAAACAGCTACATCAACGTCTCCAAGCTGGTTAGCCTGGGCATTCAACCCTGTTACCAAGCTCAAAATAGACGCTTTTGAACCATGCATTTTCCAGTTCCCTGCGACAAATGGCTTTCTCATTTACAAATCTCCAACACAAAAGTTCGACAATATTAGCTTTTTCTTTTACGAAAAACAATATTGAATTTTTATGAAATTTCTGATTTAACCACATTAATTAATTCTTGAGCTAAGGTTTCAACCAAACTGGCATCTGCACCCTCAACCATAACTCTTATTAAAGGCTCTGTACCAGAAGCCCTAACTAAAACCCTACCCCGACCATTAAGACGTTGTTCTGCTTCAATTATTGCTGACTCAAGCGCTGCACTCTGCATAACTCTATCAGCGTCATCCACCAATTGATTTTTAAGAATTTGTGGGTAAAACTCAACTTCATCTGTTAGTTGAGCTATACTTTTTCCAGATTTAATTAATGCAGACATAATTTGCAGAGAGGCAACAATTCCATCTCCAGTTGAAATTTTATTGAGGCAAAGCACATGCCCCGAAGGCTCTGCGCCAAAATTCCATTTTTTTTCAGTCAGCTTCTGCATGACATAACGATCACCTACTGCAGATCGCTCAAATTCAATTCCTTTAGAGCGCAAAGCATTCTCGACACCTAAGTTACTCATAACCGTGCCAACCACGCCATTTACTCTCAATTCAGACTGCGTTGCCAATATATAAAGAATCAAATCGCCATCAATTAATTTACCAGTGGAATCGACCATCATCACACGGTCGCCATCACCATCATAAGCAATACCTAAATCAGCCTGTTGCTTTACTACCTCATCCTGAAGAGCTTCTACATGTGTAGCCCCACAGCCTTGGTTAATATTAATTCCATCTGGCTCAGTACCAATAGTAATAACTTCCGCACCTAACTCTTCAAACACATAGGGTGCAATATGATAAGTCGCACCATTTGAACAATCTAAAACAATCTTAAAATCGTCTAGCTTGGTCTTTGAATGAAATGTACTTTTGCAAAACTCTATATAACGCCCTGCAGCATCATCAATACGCTTCGCTCTCCCAAGTTGCTCTGAAGGTACAACCTCCATATCCATCTCAAAAGCAGCTTCTACTTCCAATTCTATCTCATCACTGATTTTTTCACCTAAAGCTGAAAAAAACTTAATTCCGTTGTCATGATGAGGATTATGCGATGCGCTAATAACAATACCTGCATCTGCATGGAATGTCTGAGTAAGGTAGGCAACCGCTGGAGTGGGCATTGGACCAAGCAACATAACATCGATTCCAGCTGCGATAAAACCCGCCTCTAGAGCTGACTCAAACATGTATCCAGAAATGCGCGTATCCTTGCCAATCATAACGCGGCTTTCACCACGTGCTTTCATGACCTTGCCTGTAGCCCAACCAAGCTTAAGAATTTGATCAGGACTAATCATCCCTGAACCAACACGATTTCGAATTCCGTCTGTACCAAAATATTTTTTTTGAGCTACTTTCATTAATTTACCTACGCGGTTTCAATTTATACAATGCTAAATAAGCTGCGCAACCATTTTTAAAGCATCAACTGTAGGAGCTACATCGTGCACTCGAACAATAGAAGAGCCTTTCATACCGGCTAACACAGCTGCTGCCACACTACCATGCAACCGTTTTTCAACAGACACACCATCTAATATTTCACCAATCATGCGCTTTCTAGAAACACCAACCAACAAAGGATAATCTAATGAAGAAAATTCAGATAAACAGATAAACAGCTCTTTATTATGCGATAAATCTTTACCAAATCCAAATCCTGGATCAAGTATTATTCTATTTTTTGCAATCCCTGCATCCTCACAAGTTACAGCCCGCTCCAATAAAAAAGCTTTAACCTCTGTTACAACATTCTCATAACTTGGTGCCAACTGCATATCTTGAGGCGTACCTTTTTTATGCATAAGACATACTGAAACATCGGAAGCCGCTACACACTCAACCGCACCTTCATCCTGTAACGCATTGACATCATTAACAATCGTTATACCTGAATGTATAGCCTGTGCCATAACCTGAGTTTTATAGGTATCTATTGAAATCGGTATATCAAACCGAGCTTTTATCCACTCTATAACAGGAATCACTCGATCTAATTCAGTCTGCAATGGCACTTTTTCTGCACCAGGCCTGGTTGACTCTCCTCCAATATCAAGAATATCAGCGCCTTCCTTTATCATTTGGATAACACGCTTTTCAATCACAACTGGATTAACAAAAGCACCACCATCAGAAAATGAATCAGGAGTAACATTTAGAATTCCCATAACCAAAGGCATTCCTGGTCTAGATAGATGTGTTTTTTGCAACTCTTTTTGTATATCAAACACGTTATATTTCCTACGCATAACTTTAATTAAATCCAAAAAAAAACCCCGAAATACCGGGGTTTTTTATGATCAAAAATGATAATTTAGTGAAGTTTTGGCTCCCCGCTTTCAACTTCCTTATCAGTGGAATCACCACTTAAATCATCCTTAACCATTTCATCTTTTGCTTCTGCAGATGATTCAACGTCATCTGCAACCTTACCTTCTGATGAATCTGAATCTTTATCATCAGAATCTTGCCAATCTTGCGGTTCTCCCGCAGGGCGACCTTCCATAATATTTTTAATTTGCTCAGCATCAATAGTTTCGTACTGCATTAATGCTTCAGTCATAGCTTCAAGTTCAGCGGAATGTTCCGTTAAAATATCTTGAGCACGTTTATAGTTACGGTCAATTAAATTACGAATTTCATGGTCAATCTCTTTTGAAATCTCTCCAGAAACATTCGCATTACGAGAAGAACCCATAAAACTGCCGTTGTCGTCTTCTTCATACATCAATGGACCCAAGTTATCAGATAACCCCCATTTTGTTACCATATTACGAGCAATGGAGGTAGCACGCTCAATATCGTTACTAGCCCCCGTTGTAACAGCATCAGGCCCATAAATCAGCTCTTCTGCAATACGCCCACCATATAAACTAGATAGCTGACTTTCTAACTTACGCTTACTGTAACTGTAACTATCCTCTTCAGGAAGGTACATTGTCACACCAAGAGCTCTTCCCCTTGGCATGATACTCACCTTGTAAACGGGATCGTGCTCAGGAACAAGCCAACCTACGATTGCATGCCCTGCTTCATGATAAGCCGTCATTTTACGTTCTTTCTCGTTCATGACCATGCTTTTACGCTCTACACCCATCAAAATTTTATCTTTGGCTTTTTCAAAATGTTTCTGAGTCACTAATTTGTCATTATTTCGCGCCGCAAACAATGCTGCTTCATTAACCAAATTTGCCAAATCAGCACCAGAAAACCCAGGTGTACCACGTGCAATCAAAGCCGGCTTCACATCATCAGATAGCGGCACTTTACGCATGTGCACTTTTAAAATCTGTTCGCGTCCACGAATATCAGGAAGACCAACGGAAACTTGACGATCAAATCTACCAGGTCGTAATAAAGCTGAGTCTAAAACATCGGCACGGTTAGTAGCAGCAATAACAATAATTCCCTCATTACCTTCAAAACCATCCATCTCAACCAATAACTGGTTTAAAGTTTGTTCACGTTCGTCATTACCGCCACCCATACCTGTGCCACGACTACGACCTACAGCATCAATTTCATCAATGAAAATAATACAAGGAGAATGTGCTTTAGCCTGTTCAAACATATCACGCACACGCGATGCACCAACACCTACAAACATCTCAACAAAATCAGAACCTGAAATAGTAAAGAATGGAACCCCAGCCTCGCCAGCAATCGCCTTTGCAAGAAGCGTTTTACCTGTACCTGGAGGCCCCACCATCAAAACACCACGAGGAACATTACCACCTAAATTTTGGTATTTACCTGGGTCCTTTAAAAAGTCAACAATCTCACCCACTTCTTCTTTTGCTTCATCTGCACCAGCAACATCTTCCAGGGTGACTTTGATATGTTCATCAGTCAACATTCTTGCTTTACTTTTTCCAAAGGACATTGGGCCGCCCTTTCCGCCCATTCCTCCGCCTACAGATTTCATAAAGAAAATCCAAACACCAATTAAAAGCAGCATTGGAAACCAAGAAATAAAGATTTGCATTAATACACTCTGCTTCTCAGGTGGTTTGGCTGTTACTTTTACATGATTATCCAGCAAATCACCCATAAGGCCTGCATCACCGGGATTGTATGTTGTGAATGCGTCACCATTTACATAGACACCGCGAATCGTAGCACCTTCAATAGACACTTTACTCACTTGCCCTTGATTTACCTGTTCTATGAAATCAGAATAGTCAAGACGACTTGATGAGCCTTGACCTTGCGTACTGAAGTGATTGAAAACAGACATGAGCACCATTGCTACAACTGTCCAAATCAGTACATTTTTTAACATATCATTTTTCATTGTTAACCTTACTTCTTACTAGCCTTGTACTTAAATTCAAACTAAGTACACGGTATTTTTTAATCTTATCGAATTACTTTAACACATTTTTTCATAAAAATAACTTATCGTACACTAACCACTTTAATGACAAGCTTATTTTTTTCCACGTGCCAATAGGTATATTTCTTTACTGCGTGCTCTCGAAGCTAAAGGCTTCCGAGTAATGACCTTGTTATACTTGGATTTCAAATCAGCAATTAACAGGTTATAGCCTTCACCCTGAAAAACTTTCATTAGCAAATCTCCATCTTTTTTTAAGACTTGATCTGCCAATTCAACACATAACTCAACCAAATACATCGCTCGTGGAATGTCTACGCCCTTATTTCCACTCATATTGGGTGCCATATCAGATATAACCACATCTACAGAACGACCATTAAGCGAATTTAATAGATTGTTATAAACATCATCCTCACGGAAGTCACCTTGAATAAAAGTCACACCTGCAAAAGGTTCTACGGGCAAAATATCCAAAGCAAAAACTTCACCTTTTGAACCAACCTTATGAGTTGTCCATTGAGACCATCCACCAGGAGCAGCCCCTAAATCGACTACACACATACCTGGTCTAAAAAGCTTATCTTTATCATCCACCTCTTGAAGTTTGTATACCGCTCGTGAACGCCAACCTTCTTGTTTTGCCTTTTGAACATAAGGATCATTAAAATGCTCTTTTAACCATCCATCACTCGATTTACTTCTCGCCATAGTGTGTTTTCAACTACAATATATACAATCTTAATTATTAATAATGACTTCAACTGGAATATTCAATGAGCCAACCTGAAAAATTAACAACAAACCAAAAGAAATATCTGCGAGGAATTGCTCACGGATTAAATCCAATGATTATTATTGGTGCTAATGGTGTTACTGAAAGCTTAATGACTGAACTAGAAAGCACTTTAGAGCATCATGAAATTCTTAAAATCAAAATGGCTTCTGCTGACCGTGATGATAGAAAACAAATTGTTGACTACATTCTAGAGCAGACTGGTGCTTTACTTGTACAAACAATTGGAAAAATTTGTGTTATCTACCGTCAAAACGAAGATACCGAACTACCACTTCCAAGATAGAAATATCATGATAAGCCTGTAAAAAACAGGTTTATCTCTGCCAACTATGCAAGCAACGCCAAACCCTTCGCCAAATCTTTCTTTATATCTTCAATCGATTCTAAACCGACAGATATTCTTACTAAGTTATCTGTAATACCAGCTTTTATTCTTGCTTCAGGCTCAACTCGACTATGTGTTGTGGTTGCTGGATGAGTAATACTGGTTTTTACGTCTCCAAGATTAGCGGTAATAGAGAGCATCTGTGTATTATCAATCACAGTCCAAGCATTTTCTTTACCGCCTTTTACCTTAAAACTTACCAAGCCTCCCCCTGCAGATTGTTGCTTATTAGCCAATTTAAACTGAGGATGAGATTCCAGCCCAGGGTAAAACACCGTTTCAACTGCTGGATGATCAGATAACCAGATAGCCAATTCTTTTGCACTTTCACAATGTGCTCTCATACGAACGGGCAATGTCTCCAATCCTTTTAGGAAAACCCAAGCATTAAAAGCACTCATGGTTGGCCCTGCTGTTCGCATAAAACCACGCACAGGCTCTTCAATCAATTCCGCAGAACCAACAACTGCTCCACCAATACCACGACCTTGACCATCAATAAACTTAGTTGCTGAATGAATAACAATATCAGCCCCTTGCTCTAATGGGCGCTGTAATACAGGTGTACAAAAACAGTTATCAACTATTAGCAAACAATCATTCGCTTTTGCTAAAGCACTTAACCCTTGTAAATCAGCCACTTCCGTTAAAGGATTTGAAGGCGTTTCTAGGAAAAACACTTTGGTATTGTCTTTAATAGCAGCCTGCCACTCAGCAATATCCGTTTGTGAAACAAAGCTCACCTCTACACCAAACTTAGCGAGGTATTTTGTAAAAAGTACTTTGGTTGTACCAAAAATGCTTTGCGATGAAACGACATGATCACCAGACTGACACAAACCCATAAAGGTAGATAAAATGGCTGACATACCAGAGGCAGTACCTACACAAGACTCTCCACCCTCCATTGCGGCTAAACGATTCTCAAAAGCTCTAACAGTAGGGTTGGTAAAACGAGAATAGACGTTCCCCTCTTCTTCACCGCTAAAACGTGCCGCCGCTTGTGCTGCAGAATGGTAGCGAAAACTTGAAGTAGGAAAAATTGCTTCACTGTTTTCTTGTTCCGCTGTTTGTGTATAGCCTGCTCTTATAGCTAGCGTTTCAATATCAAATTCATTCATTAGGTTATAGTCACTCAATTTACCCTATTCAAAGTAGCTGATTAGCTACCGTTGTGAAGGCCTACTGTTTCCTGGCCTGGTGCTTTTTTATTACTTTGCGCACCATCATTGCGATTTGTATCTAAAGAGGCTAGATATTCAGGTGTAATATCACCCGTTACATATTCTCCGCTAAAGCATGAAGTATCAAACTTTGGAATATTCTCATTACCTATGCTCACTGCATCAATTAAGTCATCAAGGTCTTGATAAATTAATTTATCGCAACCGATAAACTCAGCAATTTCTTCTGTTGTTCTGTCATTAGCAACTAATTCAGAAGCGGATGGCATATCAATACCATAAACATAAGGGTAGCGAACTGCAGGTGCTGCGGAAGCAAAATAAACTTTTTTGGCCCCTGCTTCACGTGCCATTTCCACAATCTGCCCAGACGTTGTACCACGCACAATAGAATCATCCACCAATAAGACGTTTTTACCTTCAAACTCCAAGTCAATTGGATTCAGCTTCTGACGAACAGATTTCTTACGTAACTGCTGACCTGGCATAATAAAGGTACGGCCAATATAACGGTTTTTCATCAAACCTTCACGGTATGGAATACCTAACTTTGAAGCAAGCTCAATTGCAGATGTACGGCTAGTATCCGGAATAGGCATAACCACATCAATATCATTTTCAGGCCACTCGCGAATAATTTTTTCCGCAAGTTTCTCCCCCATACGTAAACGCGATTTATAAACAGAAATATCATCCATCATAGAATCTGGACGAGCAAAATAGACATACTCAAAAATACACGGTGTATATTGAGGGTTCTCAGAACACTGTTGATAATGAATTTCGCCCTGTTCAGTAATCACCACAGCCTCACCCGGTGCCAAATCTTTTTCAAGCGTAAAGCCAAGCCCACCAAGGGCGACTGATTCTGATGCAATCATATAATCAGTGCCTTTGTCCGTAACACGTTTACCAACTACAATTGGGCGTAAGGCATGAGGATCACGAAAACCGACTACTCCAAGATTAGGGATAATTCCAACCGCGGCATAACCACCTTTAACACGTTTATGGACATTGCGAACAGCCTCAAAAACATCTTCATGATCGATGAATAGTTTTTTCTGCTGCATTAACTCGTGAGCAAAAACATTAAGCAAGACTTCGGAATCTGAATTTGTATTTAAATGTCGAAGATCAGTACGATAAATCTCTTCGGCAACTTCTTCGGCATTGGTTAAGTTACCGTTGTGCCCCATAGCGATTCCGTAAGGTGAATTCACATAAAAAGGCTGAGCCTCTGCACTCGATGAGGAACCTGCTGTTGGATAACGAACATGCCCAATCCCCATGTTTCCGTGCAAATCACGCATATGTCTGGTTCTGAAAACATCTTTAACCATTCCGTTATCTTTACGCTGATAAAAACGTCCATCTTTACAGGTAACGATACCAGCCGCATCTTGTCCTCGGTGCTGTAAAATAGTCAGGGAATCATAGATTTCCTGATTAACGTAATTTCCAGATCCCGATACAATTCCAACAATCCCGCACATCTTCGTACACTCTCTTACTTACAAATACTGTTAAACCAATTAATATTGGTCATTGCCTTAGTGATTCTCTATTTTAAAGAAAACTAAGGGTTTTAAGGAAGTTGCACAACCTCACCTTTGGTATGCAACATTTTATCTAATTTTGCTCTATCTTGCTTAGCTTTAGCCTCAGAAAGATAAGGCCCTGTTCTAACAGAATACATTTTGGTTTTTTCATAATATTTAATGTAAACAGGGTAATTTTTATCAATACTTTCTGCCAAGGCATTAGCCTCGTTCACATTTTCCAGCGCTCTAATGCGTACAATCCATTGCCCACTATAACTGGATATACCAGTCACCTTATCAGGATAGAGATTGGTTGTTTTTTGTTTTGAGTGAGATTGCTTATCTGATTCTTCGGCTGTGTTTGCTGTATCAGATTTTGCCACTTGCTGTTTGTGATGTTCTTGTTCATTAGTTAACGGCACTTCATTGCTAACTGGCAAACGATAGGCATGTTCAACAAGTGGCAAAGTACTTTTAGATTCCGCTTTCACTTCACCGTTTGGAACAAAGTTAACCGGTTCACTATACCATTTTGGAACAATCAACACCAAAAGCCCTAGCCAAAACATCGCTCCTGTTATGCGATACTTACTGATTTGATCCATTTACCTTTCAACTCCATTTACTGATTCCAACGCCTCAAGACTTTGAGAAACCGTAAAAAAAGAGCCCCATACCAAGACATCCTGCTTATCTAACTCAACCACTTTTTTAACTGCATCAGAGATTGAATCACACTCAATGATTCTCTGTGATTCTGCTCCCGCAGCAGTTAAGGTTTTTAATAGCGCCTCTGTTGAGGTCGATCTTGGAATAGACAAATCGGCTATAAACCACTGACTGACAAATGGCGCAATGTTTTGCACCATTGGCACCATATCTTTATCATTTAGGGCTGAAAAAATCGCAACTTTCTTATTTTCTTTTCCAGAACAAGAAGACAGGTGCTCAGCTAATACTTTTGCAGATTGTGGATTATGTGCCACATCAATCAACCAGGCCTGATTATTAACTGTAAGCTCTTGCATCCTACCTGCATGCTGAACCTTTTTAAGTCCTTGATTAATCGCTTCTTCAGTAACAGGCAATTGCTGGGTTAGATTATGAAGTAATGCAACCACACCTGCTGCATTTTGCAATTGAAACTGACCTTTTAAGGCAGGCTTTACAAACTCCAAAACTTCTGTGTCTTTAGAAATATCAGAAACAGAGGTTTTAAAACACCAATCATCATTCGTTGCTGCATTGCCATGATAGCTAAAATTATGATTCAAACAGAGCAAATCAACACCTAAACCTTTAGCATAGTCTAACAGTGTTTGCGGTGGCTGTGGATCAGAGCATACGGCTAGTTTATTAGCACGCATAATGCCTGCCTTTTCAACAGCAATCACATTACGATCATCACCTAACCAATCAATATGATCCACATCTATTGCCGTAATTAAAGCCGCATCGGCATCCACGACATTTACCGCATCTAAACGCCCACCTAAACCCACTTCCAAAACAACGACATCAAGTTTAGATTGATTAAAAATGGTTAAGGCCGCTAAGGTAGAAAACTCAAAATAGGTTAATTTGATATCTTTGCGTTGCTGTTCAATTAAATTAAAAGCATCAACAATGACTTGATCTTCGACTGGAACGCCATTGATTTGAATTCTTTCATTAAAGGTCAGAATATGCGGGGAAGTGTAGGTTCCAACGTGATAGCCAGCCTCTTTTAAAATCGAAGCCAACATCGCCACGCTGGAACCTTTTCCATTTGTGCCTGCAACTGAAATAACAATTGGAGCAGGCCTGGTAACCTGCATAGAATTAGCAACCAAACGAATTCGTTCAAGCCCTAAGTCAATCTCTTCAGCATGTAAATGCAGTAACCAATCTACCCATGTATTTAGGTTAGACTGGTTATTAGGAATAGTCATTGATAGTCAAATTTCGCTATTTAATATTCTGATATTTAAAACCTTTGCAAGGGAGGGGCGCAAAGGTTTCTATATATATTTAAGCAGGCTTGTTTTGCAACATTTTACAAATATCAGCTAGCTCATTTCGAAGGTCATGACGGTGGATAATTCTATCGATAGCACCGTGTTCTAACAGAAACTCACTTCGTTGGAAACCTTCAGGCAATTTTTCACGTACCGTTTGTTCTATAACACGTGGACCAGCAAAACCGATTAAGGCTTTAGGCTCTGCAACGTTCAAATCTCCTAGCATAGCAAAACTTGCTGAAACCCCACCCATTGTTGGATCTGTTAATACAGAGATAAATGGTAAGCCCTGAGCTCTTAAACGACCTAGAGCAGCACTGGTTTTTGCCATCTGCATCAAAGAGAATAACGCTTCTTGCATACGAGCTCCACCACTAGCAGAGAAACAAATAAAAGGCGTTTGCTTTTCAATCGCCATATCAACGGCACGGACAAATTTTTCTCCAACCACAGAGCCCATTGAGCCACCCATGAATTTAAATTCAAAAGCACCAACCATTACAGGCAATCCATTGATTGTTCCTGACCCTGTAATAAACGAATCTTTTTCACCTGTCGCTTTTTGTGCACTTGAAAGACGATCTTTATATTTTTTGATATCCCTAAACTTCAGTGCATCAACAGGGGTAATCTTTGCCGAAGTTTCTATAAAAGAGCCTTCATCTAAAAACGTTTCTAAACGCTTTCGGCCTCCCAAACGCATATGGTAATCACACTTGGGGCAAACTTCTTGGTTACGAGTCACTTCTGCACGGTACAGTGTGCTTTCACATTTTGGACACTTCGTCCATAGCCCTTCTGGCACTGACTTCTTGCGCTCTGTAACTTGTTTAATACTTGGTAGAATCTTTTCAAACCAATTCATAATTACTCCTGACCTTTTTTTGCATCCGCTCTATCTAGAGCTCCGCGGAATTCTGTCATTTTTTCGCCAATGGCTAGGTGTATATCATAAAGCCCTTTTGCTTCATTTGCTTCAATTAAAGACACCAGTGAGGAGCCAACAATAACAGCATCACCCAATTTGGCCATTTCAAAAGCCGTGTGGCCGTCTCTTATTCCAAAACCAATTCCTATTGGATGCTTAAGTGTCGATTTTAAACGGGTTACTTGATTAGCAACATCTTCAATATCTAACTCTTTAGAACCCGTGACACCTTTTAATGAAACATAGTAAACAAAACCACTACCCTTTTCATTAACCGCAGTCAATCGACTATTTGGTGTCGTTGGAGAAACTAAAAACACTCTATCTAAACCTTTCGATTCTAGCGCTTCTTTATAACCCACAGACTCTTCTGGTGGCATATCTACTGTTAACACAGCATCCACTCCTACCGAGCTTGCTGCATTTGCAAAAGCTTCATAACCCATTGCCTCAACTGGGTTTAAGTAACCCATTAAAACAATTGGCGTCTTTTCATCTTTTTCACGGAAAACACGTACAAACTCAAGCACATCATCCAAACTAACATTATGCTCTAAAGCACGCTCAACCGCCTTTTGAATAACGGGGCCGTCCGCCATAGGATCAGAAAAAGGTACACCAAGTTCGATAACATCGGCGCCTTTTTCCACCAATAAATGCATTAAATCTAAGGTCGCATTCGGTGTTGGATCGCCTGCGGTAATGTATGGGATTAATGCGGTTTTACCGCTTGCTTTCAAATTCGCTAAAGTTTTTTGTAGTCTACTCATGATTTTTCTCTTAATAAAAACAGCACAAAGTATATTGAGTCACATCAACTCGATGCTATTTTTAAAATTCAATCCCTTCAATTTGTGCAATGGTATTCATATCTTTATCACCACGACCTGAAAGATTCACAATAATTGTTTGTTCTGACGTCATAGTTGGTGCTAATTTTGTAGCGTAAGCTAAGGCATGGCTAGACTCTAATGCAGGAATAATTCCTTCAAATCGAGTTAAGTCCCTAAAGCCTTGCAATGCTTCTTCATCGTTAATCGCAACATAATTTACACGACCAATGTCTTTTAACCAAGCATGCTCAGGTCCAACTCCTGGGTAATCCAGGCCTGCTGATATAGAGTGAGTTCCTAATATCTGGCCATTTTCATCTTGCATCAAATAGGTTCTGTTACCATGTAAAACACCAGGCGTACCTTTACAAAGTGGCGCCGCGTGTTCGCCTGTTTCTAAACCGTGGCCAGCTGGTTCAACACCATAAATATCAACACTCTCATCGGCTAGAAACTTATGAAACAGACCAATTGCATTAGAACCGCCTCCCACACAAGCAATCAACGCATCTGGAAGTTTACCTTCTTTCTCCAAAATTTGTGCACGAGCTTCTTCACCAATCACCACCTGAAAGTCACGCACCATACCTGGATAAGGATGTGGCCCCGCAACGGTACCAATAATATAAAACGTATTGTCTACATTAGTTACCCAATCACGCATCGCTTCATTCAAAGCATCTTTTAAGGTACGAGAACCAGACTCAACAGGCACTACGGTTGCACCCAGCATTCTCATACGTGCTACATTAGGCGCTTGGCGTACTACATCATCCGCACCCATATAAACGACACATTCCAATCCCAAACGAGCAGCAACAGTAGCACTGGCCACACCATGTTGGCCTGCTCCTGTCTCAGCTATAATGCGTGTTTTACCTAAACGCTTAGCCAATAATGCCTGACCAATGGTATTGTTCACTTTATGCGCACCAGTATGATTTAGGTCTTCACGCTTTAAATAGATTTTTGCACCACCCAGCTCTTTAGACCAACGCTCTGCATAATAAAGCGGTGTTGGGCGACCCACATAGTCGCGTAAATCATCAGCTAAGCCACTTAAAAAGTCTGGATCATTTTTTACACTTTCATATTCCTGATCTAACTGCTCTAACGCAGCCATTAAGGTTTCTGGCGCAAAAATACCACCGTAAGGTCCAAAGTGGCCATTTTTATCTGGAAATTTTGAAAAATCTATTGTCATTCAACTGTACTCATTACTTGCTGCATAAATTGCATAATTTTTTCTGGCGACTTAACACCTTTACTTGCTTCAACACCACCACTAACGTCAACAGCCCATGGTGAAGACTCTTGTATTGCTTGCTTAACATTCTTTGAAGTTAAGCCACCTGCCAAAATCACTGGCAGCTCTAACTCGTCGGGAATCCAAGACCAGTTAAACTGCTCACCGGTTCCTCCTGGTACACCAGGTATATAAGCATCAAGCAGCAGGCCTGCTGACTTTTTAAACTCAAGCGCTAAAGCATTTAAGTCCGTGCTCTCTTGCATGCGTATCGCTTTGATGTAAGGCTTATTAAACTGCTCACAAAATTCGGCCGATTCATCACCATGAAACTGCAATAAATCAATATCCACATGGTTCAAAACCTGCTTTACATATTCAACTTCAGGATTAACAAATAACGCTGTTTTAGTTATAAAAGCAGGCAGCGCTTTTGCTATATTTGAGGCCTGCTCAATCTCTACAAACCTTGGACTTGGTGCGTAAAACACCAAACCGATTGCATCAGCTCCTGCCTCAACAGTCATTAAGGCGTCAGCCACTGAAGTCAATCCACAAATTTTAACACGAGTTCTATATGGCATTGAGCCTCTAATCCTGTCATCAGTATTGAATACAAAAAAATCATTTGGTTGATTGTAGCTCTAATTGGTAAACAACTTTACTGCCACAAAACTTCGTTTAATGCCACCTGCGGAATACCGCACTCTTCAGGATACAACGCATTAACAAAATAAAGCCCACTTGCAGGAGCCGTTGGTGCAGAAGCTCTTCTATCTTTGATTTCTAATAGCTCAGCAATCCAGTCTATAGACTTTCTTTCCTTACCAATCTCAATCAAAGCGCCTGCAATGTTACGCACCATATGGTGTAAAAAGGCATTGGCTTGAATATCAATGAAAACCATATCGCCTTTACGACTAACACTCACCAACTGTACTTCACGCATTGCATGGCTCGCCTGACAGGATGAGGCTCTAAATGAACTAAAATCATTTTCACCTAATAAGTCCTGTGCCGCTTGATGCATTTTATTAACATCAAGTTTATAGGGCTCCCAAGTCACCCTATTATGCAAAGCTGCAGAGTGTACATCTCGATTAAATATCACATAACGATATTGACGAGCAACTGCGGAAAAGCGTGCATGAAAGTCTTCATCCACAACTTTTGCCCAACTGACTCGAATATCACCAGGCAATTTGGTATTTACCCCCTGCACCCAAGCCACAACAGGCCTGTCTACATCTGTTTCAAAATGGACAATTTGGCCAACCGAATGCACTCCAGTATCTGTTCTTCCAGCACAATGCAAACTAATGTCAGTTGCTGCAATATTAGAAAGTGCTTTTTCAAGCTCACCTTGAACAGATACACAGTGTTTCTGCCTTTGCCAACCGCAATAATTGGTTCCTAAGTATTCAACACAAAGAGCAATTCGTTTCACAGGTTTAAATGTAGTCTTTAATTAGCACTTCGGCGATTTGCACCGTATTAGTAGCCGCGCCTTTACGCACATTGTCTGCTACTACCCAAATATCTAAACCGTTTGGAATCGTAATATCTTCACGAACACGACCAACATAAACAGGGTTTGTATTTGCAGCATCAGACACGGCTGTTGGGTAGCCGCCATCTACGTGCTCATCAATCAGAACAATACCTTCTGTTTTTTCGAACAAGGCTTTAGCGTCCGCTGCTGAAATCTTTTCTTTGGTTTCGATATGTACGGCTTCGCTATGACCAAAGAACACAGGTACACGTACTGCCGTTGGGTTAACTAAGATTGAATCATCACCCATGATTTTTTTTGTTTCCCACACCATTTTCATCTCTTCTTTGGTGTAGCCGTTATCCATAAACACATCAATTTGCGGAATACAGTTAAACGCGATTTGTTTTGGGTAAACCTTAGTTTCAACGGCTTTCATATTTAGCAAGTTAGCTGTCTGCTTAGCCAATTCCTCAATTGCATCCTTACCTGTACCAGATACAGCCTGATAAGTCGCAACATTAATGCGTTCAATCCCGACGGCATCATAGATTGGTTTAAGAGCAACCAACATCTGAATAGTTGAACAGTTTGGATTCGCGATAATGCCACGATTTTTATAACCCGCAATTGCTTGAGGATTCACTTCAGGTACAACCAAAGGAATATCATCGTCATAACGGAACTCAGATGTATTATCAATAACAATACAACCTGCTTCAGCCGCTTTTGGCGCATAAATTTTAGAAACGCTTGCACCAGGCGAAAAAAGACCAATCTGCGCTTGAGAAAAATCAAAAGTTTCTAGGTCTTGAACTTCCACCCACTTACCATTAAATTCAATCTTTTTACCCGCTGAACGACTACTTGCTAAAGGGTATAAATTGCCAACTGGGAAGCTGCGTTCCTCAAGTACTTTTAAAATTGTTTCTCCTACGGCACCTGTGGCACCAACGACGGCAACATCATATAACTTTGTCATTTCTTTTCCTTAAAATTAGACCAAGTCTTGTGAACTTGACGCTAATGTGTTTTTCTCAAATTATTTAATTTTTTTCTGTTACTTCCGAGTCATTTTGTGACTCATTAGAAAGTACTTTTGTTTCAGGTTTTTTAACTTTATCTTTTTGTAACAAGGCAAAGGTCTCAGGCAGACTCACAACCATTCCGCCTTCCGTCATTTCATGGCTTTGTCCAATAAACTTACCACCGGTTTCAACAGTGAGTTCACCGCTAATCAACTCACCAATCAGTTTGCCCGTCTGAAGAATATCTATTTTATCGCAAGCCACTTTACCGTCTAACACCCCACTCAAAACGATAGTGCGAGCTTTAACCAAGCCAGAAACCTGACCCGTAACGCCAATTGACACATCAAACTGACTATCAATAACGCCCTCTAAACGCCCATCAATGTGTAAAGGGCCTTGAAGCTCACTCATTTCTCCGCTGATGAAGCAACCGTCTGCGATAATTGTTTTCCCACCTTTTTGACGATTTGATCGACGCTTAGACTTAAAGACCCCCATGGTACCCCTTTTACCTTTGTAAAAATGTCATCATAATTTTCAATATTCCACTTTGCGAATGGCAATGGATTTAATCGATGATGTAAAAACCAGACTTCATAATGCAGATGCGGGCCAGAAGATCGGCCTGTTGAACCAACCTCACCGATTTTCTGACCTTTATGAACAAACTGACCCACCTTAACTGAACGCTGGCTTAAGTGCCCATAACGCGTCTTAAAGCCATTTGCGTGCAAAATAGTCACTAAGTTACCAAAACCACTGTCTTTATTGTATGCAGAATATTTAACAACCCCATCCGCTGTGGCAACTACATCATCACCAATGGCAGATTTATAATCAATCCCGCCATGTAGATGTCTTTTTTTAGTTATAGGATGATTACGGTAACCGTATTTACTGGTTAAACCCTTATACACACTTAATGCATGGCCACTTGGTGTCATATTCAGCAAAAGATTTTTACCGAGAGTATTAAGTTGCACCTGCTTTACACGCTCTTCATAAGGCAGTTTTTCTGGTTCTTCTGCGTCAACACCTACAAGTGTTTCTAGGCCTTTTAAGGATTGATCCAAAAAAGCAATTTCCGCACTTTTTTGCTCTAAATCAGATTCAATAGAATCCTTTTCTGCCAGCAATTTTTCATAATCAGCACGAGCCTGCTTGAGTGTCTCAGTAAAAGCCGAAACACGTGCGGCATTTTGCGTTTCCATCTCTTGTGCCTGATAAGCAAGCCACCAGAGTGAAACGGCACCGACACTCCAAATCAAAAGAAATACAGAGACAATCACCCAAGCAAACTTTCTAAAAAAATGCTTAAAAGAGTAGTGACGTGAACCATGCACATCACTAATGGTAACCGTAAAATAATTTCTCATTTAGAGTTGCGTAATATTTTACAAATCAAAGTGCTGCAACAACAGCATCACCCATTTCACTACAAGATACTTTTGTCATGCCTTCCGAGAAAATATCGCCCGTACGCAAACCTTGGTCTAGTACATTACCAACCGCATTTTCGATTTTTACAGCTAAATCTTCACGACCTAATGAATAACGCAACATCATGGCTGCAGAAAGAATGGTTGCTAATGGGTTTGCCAAATTTTGTCCAGCAATGTCTGGCGCAGAACCGTGGCTTGGCTCATACATACCTTTGTTATTCGCATCTAATGAAGCAGAAGCCAACATACCAATAGAGCCTGTTAGCATTGAAGCTTCATCCGATAAGATGTCACCAAACATATTACCCGTTACCATAACGTCAAACTGTTTAGGGTTTAAAACCAACTGCATAGCTGCGTTATCGACATACATGTGATTCACTTCTACTTCTGGATACTCTGGCGCGATTTGATCAATAATTTCACGCCACATTTCTGTTACTTCAAGTACATTGGCCTTATCCACTGAGGTTAACTTCTTGTTACGCTTCATCGCTGCTTGAAAAGCAACGTGAGCAATGCGTTTTACTTCCGACTCAGAGTAAACGTAGGTGTTATAACCCTGACGCTCTCCATTTTCTAGAGTACGAATACCACGTGGCTGACCAAAATAGATACCACCTGTCAATTCACGAACAATCAGAATATCAAGACCTGCAACCACTTCTGGTTTAAGCGTTGAAGCATCTGCCAGCTGTGGATATAAAAATGCTGGACGTAAGTTAGCAAACAATTGCATTTCAGAACGCAGACGTAATAGACCTTTTTCAGGACGTACAGAGATATCTAAAGATTCCCACTTATAACCGCCAACTGCACCAAGTAGAACGGCGTCAGAAGCAGCCGCTTTTGCCATAGTTTCATCGGCTAAAGGCACACCATGCACATCATAAGCCGCACCACCAACAAGATCTTCTGTCATATTAATATCTAAGTTATCAGATGCCTTTAATGCTTCTAATACTTTTACCGCTTCAGCCGTAATCTCAGGGCCAATACCATCACCAGGTAGAATCAATACTTCTTGTGTCATCTTTAAATACTCTTTAATTTTAAATTTTTAAATTTGTTAGAAACTCAGCAGGCCTGGTTATATTATTTACCAGCAAATAACCATGGTGCTGTTTGCTTTCTTTTCTCTTCGTAAGCTTTAATGTCTGCTTCATGCTGTAACGTTAGACCAATATCATCCAAACCATTTAACAAGCAGTGACGACGGAAACTATCCACTTCAAATCGAATCGTTTCACCATTTGGCTTTACAATCACTTGCTTATCTAAATCAACCGTCAGTTCATAACCTTCTTGCGCATGCACTTCATCAAACAAGCTATCTACAATGGATTCATCCAAAACGATTGGCAAAATACCGTTCTTAAAACAGTTATTAAAAAAGATATCCGCAAAACTTGGGGCAATCACCACATCAAAACCGTAATCTTTAAGTGCCCAAGGCGCGTGCTCACGACTTGAACCACAACCAAAGTTTTCACGTGCAAGCAAAATCTTTGCACCCTGATATCTTTCCTGGTTCAGCACAAAATCTTTGCGCAATGGACGTTTTGAGTTATCTGAATCCGGCTCTCCCACATCTTCATAACGCCATTCATCAAACAAGTTCGGGCCAAAACCACTGCGCTTGATTGACTTTAAAAACTGCTTAGGAATAATCGCATCGGTATCCACATTTGCGCGATCCATCGGTGCCACAATGGCGGTCATTTTTACAAACTTTTCCATTTTTCTCTCCCGCCTTTATAGGTAATCACGAACATCAACAAAATGCCCAGCAACAGCTGCAGCCGCTGCCATTTCTGGACTCACAAGGTGAGTGCGTCCACCGGCTCCTTGACGACCTTCAAAGTTACGGTTTGAAGTTGAGGCACAATGCTTACCAGTTGGTAACTTATCAGCATTCATCGCTAAACACATGGAACAACCAGGGTTACGCCATTCAAATCCAGCTTCGATAAAAATTTTATCTAAACCTTCTTGTTCCGCCTGCTGTTTCACCAGACCAGAACCAGGAACCGCTAATGCCTGTTCAACCTTATCTGAAACTTTTTTACCTTTTAATACGGCCGCTGCCGCACGAAAATCTTCAATACGAGAGTTGGTACAAGAACCAATGAATACGTATTCAGCAGGAATATCCTTTATAGGAGTATTCGCCTCTAATCCCATATAGGTCAATGCGCGTCTAATTCCATCCGCTTTCACTGGATCGGTCTCTTTCTCTGGATCAGGGATAATGCCATTTACATCCAACACCATTTCAGGTGAAGTTCCCCATGTCACTTGAGGCTCAATTTTAGAACCATCCATTTCAACAACAGTATCAAACTCTGCATCTTCGTCAGACTTTAAATCCATCCAAGCTGTAACAGCGGCATCCCAGTCATCACCTTTTGGTGCGTAAGGACGGCCTTGAACATACTCAACCGTTTTATCATCAACGGCAACTAGACCAACACGTGCACCCGCTTCAATCGCCATATTACAAACCGTCATACGTCCTTCAATAGACATATCACGGAATACTTGGCCGCCAAACTCAATGGCATGACCATTTCCACCTGCGGTTCCAATCTTACCAATAATCGCTAAAACCACATCTTTAGGGCTAACACCTGGCTGAAGCTGACCCTCAACTTTCACCAACATGTTTTTCATTTTTTTCTGAATCAAACACTGGGTCGCTAAAACGTGTTCAACCTCAGAGGTACCCACACCATGTGCCAAAGCACCCAATGCACCATGCGTTGCAGTATGTGAATCACCACAAACCAATGTCATACCTGGCAGAGTCGCACCCTCTTCTGGGCCAACAACGTGCACAATACCTTGACGAATATCACCCATACCGAACTCAGTAATCCCAAATTCACGTGCATTCATTCCCAATGTTTCAACTTGAATACGTGAAACTGGGTCAGTAATACTCGCAACACCACCGGTTAAATCCGTAGTCGGCACGTTATGGTCTGGCGTAGCTAAGTTAGTATCAATGCGCCATGGCTTACGGTTTGCCATACGCAGACCTTCAAACGCCTGTGGTGAAGTTACTTCATGCAATAACTGACGATCAATATAAATTAACGCCGTTCCATCATCTTCTTGACGCACCACATGTGCATCCCACAATTTATCGTATAAAGTCTTTGCTGACATAGCTCTAAAACCCAACTTTTATTAAATTTAAAAAATAGCTGCAAATTATATCACTTCATCATTTATTCGACATAGTAAAATAGGCGCACAAAATCTTAAATTACGTTAAAAGGAAGTAAAAAATGAGTTATTCGGTCAAAGAGGTGTTCTACTCTCTGCAAGGAGAAGGATTTCACAGTGGGCGACCAGCTATTTTTTGCCGAATGAGTAAATGTAATTTATGGACAGGCCGAGAAGC
>JAUUDE010000035.1 GCA_030826915.1 Thiomicrospira sp. | reverse complement strand
TTAGAAGCACTGGATTACCATGATTACAAACCAAAAGCCGCGCAAGCGGTTTTTGATTCTTTTCAAATTCTGAGCAAACAATACAACAACATTTTGGTAGAAGGTGCTGGTAGCCCTGCCGAGATTAATCTACGTAAAGGCGATATTGCCAATATGGGGTTTGCCGAAGAGGTAGACTGCCCGGTTATTTTAATTGCCGATATTGATAAGGGCGGCGTGTTTGCCCATATTATCGGCACATTAGAATGTTTGTCAGAATCTGAAAGGAATCGTATAAAAGGTTTTGTGATTAACCGTTTTAGAGGCGATATCGCCCTGCTGCAAGACGGTTTAGACTGGCTAGAAGAAAAAACCAACAAACCCGTATTGGGTATACTGCCCTACTTACACGGTTTACATTTGGATGCAGAAGATGCTATTCCAAATTCCGAAACACACAAAGATAAAACCGCTCACAACAACAAAATCAAAATCATCGTGCCGTTGTTACCTCATATTAGCAACCATACGGACTTTGAACCTTTAAGACTTCACCCTGAAGTCAATTTTCAATACATCAAACACAATCAAACCATTCCAGCTGCAGATTTAATTATTTTGCCAGGCAGTAAAAATGTGCTGTTCGACTTACAATGGTTAAACCAACAAGGTTGGCCAACTGAAATCAAGCATCACTTACGCTACGGCGGCAAATTAATCGGGATTTGTGGTGGATTACAAATGCTTGGTAAACAAATCCATGACCCGCTTCACATTGAAAGCAACCAATTAAAGCAACCAGGCCTGGGGCTTTTAGATTACGAAACCACTTTGCAACCGCAAAAAACACTCACCACCAATCAAGGTACACTGTTAATTTCAGACAACCCTGTTCAAGTAAAAGGCTATGAAATCCATACAGGCCAAACGGTATACTCAGCACAACACCAGCCTGCCATCCAGTTTAATGAAAACGGTGATGGTATGATTTCGGATGATAAGCAAATTTTTACGACTTACCTGCATGGCCTGTTTGATGAACCTAAAGCCTTAACAGAAATATTGCTCTGGGCAGGATTAAAAGCACAAAACAATTTTGATATACACACACTTAAGCAACAACAGTTAGACAGACTGGCAGATGTGCTTGAAACACATTTAGATATGAATCAAGTATTACAGATACTTAATGGGAGCAAACCATGAGCGATACCGAAAAAAAAGACCATTATCATAAAGTAAGAATGGAACGTAAAAAAGCGCAAATTGATGCCTCTATTGCTCGAGCGGATGGCGAAAAAGGTCTCTTATTGGTCATTACTGGTAATGGTAAAGGTAAGTCGACCTCTGGCTTTGGTATGGTGGCACGTGCTTTAGGGCATGGTATGAAAGTGGGTGTTTGCCAATTTATTAAAAGCCGCACCGACACAGGTGAAGAGGCCTTTTTTAATGCACAACCCAATTGTGAATGGCACGTTTTAGGAGATGGTTTCACTTGGGACACACAAGACCGTGCAGGCGATATTGAAACCTCTGAAAAAGGTTGGAAAGTAGCGCAAAAAATGCTGTCTGACGACAGTTACGATATGGTGGTATTGGACGAACTGACCTATCTGCTGAGTTACGACTATCTCGATAAAGACCAAGTGTTAAATGATTTAATGGCTCGACCAGAGATGCAACACGTGGTCGTCACAGGTCGTTCAGCCATTGCAGAACTGAGAGAACTTGCGGATACCGTTTCAGAAATCAAAGATGAAAAACACGCCTATAAAAGTGGCATCAAGGCGCAAAAAGGCGTGGATTTATAAATGTCTGCTCTGCCTGTTTCACGCGAAGCCAATTCCATTGCTCCTAATACCGACTTCTTTTGTTCTTGGAGCGGCGGTAAGGATGCATGTTTAGCACTGTATAAAATGCAACTGTTAGGTCATCAACCTAAAGGACTACTTACCATGCTGGACGAAACAGGCCAACACTCACTTGCTCATCATTTACCCAAAACATTGATTGAACAACAAGCAAACGCTTTTGGTTTGCAATCTTTCACTCAAGCTAAACATAAAAACGATTATCAAGGTGCTTACCTTAAGGCGTTGACGCATTATCAAAAACAGGGATTAAACCACCTTGTTTTGGGTGACATAGACCTGCAAGCCCATCGAGATTGGCAAGAAACGCAAGGGCAATTAGCCAATATCACGCCCCTTTTCCCACTCTGGTTACAAGACCATAAACAGTTAGTCCTCGAATTTATTGAAGCGGGTTTTACCGCTGTAATTATTTCCGTTTTACCGAATAAACTTTCCAGTGATTTTTTAGGCCGAGAACTCGACTTAAACACCATTAAGGAATTAGAAAAATTAGGCGTGGATGTTTGTGCTGAAGGCGGTGAATTTCACACATTTGTGACCAATGGGCCTATTTTTTCTAAAGCAATTGAGCTTGATGTTAGCAAAGCCAAATTGCGTACAGATGGTGACCATGGTTATCACTATTTGGATTTTTCCTAAGGTTTCGTATGTCTCAACCTGAACACGGTGGACAGGTTTATGCCTTTGCCAGAAAACAATCGGTGTCAATGCCAGACGCTTTTCATCAGGTACTGGATTTTTCTGCAAGCATTAATCCTATCCAACCAAATATAGATTGGCAATCCATTCAAAAAACCACACAATTCGCGGTTAGACATTACCCTGACACACACCAAGTCGCACTCAAAAATGCGCTGAGTAAACGATTTAAGCTGCCAAGTAATCACATCACCTTAACCAATGGTATTTCAAGTGCCATAGTGCAGCTATTCAGCCAAATAAAACCAGATACAACCCTTCTTTTTAGCCCTATTTACAGTGAATATGAACGGGCCGCTGACATCTATTCAAACCACACTGTAAAAGTACAATACGATGAATTAGAAAAGGCGTTTAGCACGCAAGACGCTTCCACTTTCGATTTATCCGCTATCAATCAACTTACAGATCAAAGTGTGGTGGTATTGGTTAATCCAAGCACACCTAAAGGCGACTATTACTCGCCCAGTTCATTAGAACCATTACTGAAAATACTAAAAGAAAAAAACTGTTGGATATGGGTGGATGAGTCGTTCTTACCCTTTATTGGTTGGGACATGCAATTCAGCCTAAGAGGCCAATTAAAACACCACTCTAAAATGGTCATATTGCAATCATTAACCAAGTATTATGCTTGCCCTGGTGTTCGCATTGGCGCTCTATTTTCATCACCAAAGGCATTAGAAAATTTTGTCTGGCCAAGCTGGCCTCTCTCAGTGTTAGATGAGCAATTCATGTTACAAGCCTTACAAGAGCCATTACACAACAAGGCCACGCAAACATTCTTCAAACAAGAACGCCCACGCTTTATTGAATCTTTAAAAAAGTGTGCTGTCATTCAGTCTGTAAAAGACACTAAAACCAACTTTGTGTTTGTCATCACAAAAATAAAAGCCGTTTACCTAACAGACGCTTTAAAAATGATGAATATTTTAATCCGAGATTGCCAAAGTTTTGGGCTTGGTGAAAACACTTGTCGCATCGCCATTCGTTCAACAGAAGACAATCAAAAGCTGATTCATGCATTGCATTCGAATGCATACTTGCTCGAGTTAACTCTGCCTTCAAGAGATTTAAAATAATGTTGTTTCATGGTGCGGATATTCTCTTAATTGCGCTTTTGGCACTGCTCATCGACCGTAAAATCGGTGAGTTTTCTAAAATACGCCACCCTGTTATCCTTATCGGCGATGCCATTAAAAGCTTTGAAAAACGATTTTATCAAGCCACCGTATTTCGTGGTGCACTCTTAACGGTTTTCATTGTTGGCCTTACTGCTCTGGTTGGTTTTGCTATTCAATGGCTTTTAAGCAACCTACCAGGCCTGGTCAACCTGTTAATAACAGCTATTTTAGTTTCCAGCCTTTTAGCCCATAAAATGCTGCATGACAGCGTCGCTGATTTATTAAAAACAGATTGCCCACAACAGGCATTAAAGATGTTGGTTAGCCGAGATACCGATGAACTCAGCGTAAGCGATTGCTATAAAGCAGGCATTGAATCTTATGCCGAAAACCTAAGTGATGGCGTGATAGCCCCACTCTTTTACCTGTTACTGTTTGGCTTACCTGGAATTCTAATCTATAAGTCGATTAATACCTTAGATTCTATGGTGGGTTACCGTACACATCGTTATGAAAAGTTTGGTAAATTCTCTGCCAAGCTCGATGATATTGCCAATTGGCTACCCGCTCGAATCACTGCAATGTTGATTATGTTGGTAAACTTACGTTGGAAATTTTGGCAGTTTTACCAACAAGGTTCTCTGCACGACAGCCCCAATGCCGGACATACAATCACGGCTATGGCTATGAACATAGATTGCCAATTAGGCGGCGACACCGTCTATTTTGGTAAACTAAAGCGTAAAGCTTTTTTTGGTAACCCACAAAGTACAAAGTTGATTCAAAAACATCATGTCACATCGTGTTTAACACATAAGAATAGAATCGATTTTTTACTCTATGCCATATTAATCACCATTTACCTTTTCATTTATTTCAATGAGTACATGCTATGAGACGTCGCTTGCAAATTCACAACTCCAAACTCAGAACAACTCGTACCGCGATGATTTTCTTAGTTTTACTTGGGTTTTTCTTAAGTCTTTTTAATATTAACCAGGCCTGGTCAAATGATCAAACTGTCCCACAACGAGTAATCTCTTTAGCACCGCATGTTACTGAAATGCTGTTTTCAGCAGGTGCCGGCAATAAAATGGTTGGCGTGGTTGATTATTCTGATTATCCCAAAGCGGCTTTAAAGATTGAAAGTGTTGGCAGTTACCATGTTTTAAATATTGAAAAAATCATCCAACTCAATCCTGATTTGATTATTGCTTGGAAAACAGGAAACCGCTCAAAAGACATTGAAAAGCTACAACAACTTGGCTATAAAATCATCTATTCTGAGCCCTATAAACTCAGTGATATTGCAAAAGAAATACGATATTTTGGCCAAATACTTCAAACGCAAACCACGGCCAACAAAGTGGCTAATCGCTTAGAAAACAAGCTGGCAACGCTATCAAAAGCCAACCAAAACAAACCTAAAGTCACCGCCTATTATCAGATTTGGAATGCACCCATGATGACGATAAATGGTAAACAAACCATTAGTCAGGCCATGAATGTATGCGGTGCCCAGAACATTTTTGCTGACTTACCTATTTTGGCACCAGAAGTCAGTATTGAAAGTGTCATTGAAAAAAATCCAGACACCATTTTATTGGGCGGACAAAAAGAAGTTCAACAAGACTGGCTTAACGCATGGTTAAAATGGCCAAGCATCAACGCTGTAAAAAAACATCATATTTATTTACTCAAAGCAGATACCTTTCAACGTCCAACCGAGCGTTTAATAGAAGGGATTGAAGGCTTGTGCAAAAAAATAGATCAAGTCAGAGCGACTCAATAAACGTTTTATTGCTGGGGCAAAACTGAGATTTAGTGTTAATCTGTAGAAGTTTCAACTTAATCTTACATTACACGAAAGTTGAGAAGCCTTTTAATTTAATGACTTCGCCTTGATATTATCTACCAGGCTTCTCCTTACTTTGTTTTCTTGCCAAAACAAAGTAAGCAAACAAAGGGCACCCCACTCCATAAATGGGCAAGTTCTAAGCTGTTCACTGACAATCTCGCAACTTGCTGAGCAAGCTCAGCTTCGAACAGTCGAGATTGTTTAATCGTTCTCTACGCTAAGAACTTTGCACCATTTATTCCAAGGGGAATTTTGGCATTTGCGGAGACATTACCTTAAAACAAAAGCTCAATCATGGGCTTAAAAACTTCAAATAAAAACCACTAATCAAAACGATAATTTTTCTTGTACTGTCAGATTAAGTCTAAGTTTTTACA
>JAUUDE010000047.1 GCA_030826915.1 Thiomicrospira sp. | reverse complement strand
CAATAGCAATAGCACTGGCAGATACTGGAGTTTTACCATTGTTTAGTGCTGGGTGACAGGCTCGCCCACCATGCCAAACCTGTAAAAATATGCGGCCACCTTTTTCATGAACTGCGTCAGTGACTTTTTTCCAACCGTCAATTTGTTGTTGATTGTAAATACCTGGTTCTTTCCAAAAAGCAGAGCAACCTTCCATTGCCATAGTTGCTTCGGCAATAATTAAACCACCACTTGCTCGTTGTGCATAATAAAGCGATTGGGTAATTCAATTGCGCCAAGTTTAACTGGGGTGAATAAATGTTCATACTGAGTCTTCATGATGATCTGTCCTAATTGAAATGTAAAAATACCTCAATACATGATTGTGAGCTTTGAAAGCTGTATTTTGTAAAAACACTGTTCTGAAATTAGAACAATTAATAGTAGTAAAAGAAAACACGCAAATAGAGTCATTGCTTGCTATTTTTCTTTTTTATTCTTATTTTAAAGGGGCTGTTTAACGTTTTTGCCAAACTAAAATTCGGTTATTTTCGGGCATTTCATTATCTTCAATGAGTTCTAATCCAGCGTTTTCAGCTAAGTCACAACAAAATTCAAAATCTTTTATACCGCTTTCAGGGTTATTGGCTTTTAACCAACCATCAAAATTTGAATTGCTTTGACTTGTAAAATCACCGTTATAGTTAAAAGGTCCATAAATAATGACCAGGCCTGATGGCTTAAGAACAGAGGTAACTTGGCTAAAAAAATCCATTACATTCTGCTTATTCATAATGTGAAAACTGTTTGCACTATAAACCGCACAGTATGTCTGATTAGGCCAGACGTCTTCAGACACATTGAGTGAAATTGGCGTAAGAACATTGTTTAATTGTGAATCTAAAATCCACTGTTTGATGGTCTCGTGAGAATCATCTAAATCGGATGTTTGCCAATCAAGTTGCGGCAAAGAATCAGCAAAATAGACAGCGTGTTGGCCTGTACCGCTAGCAATTTCAAGAACCGTTTGCTTATCTTTAAGTAACGGCTGTATGACTTCTAAGATAACGTCTTTATTCTGTTCACTAGATGGTGAAAAGGTTTTTGGCATGATATTGCCCTCTGTTTACATTATTGTGTTTGTTTTAGTTTTGTATTTTTTGGGTAAATAACGTTATTCAATTGGTGCAATAGTTGGTTTTAAAGCGGCGTTATTTTTTAATTTTGTCACACTTATTGTATAAAATATCAATAATATATATATAGTGGTCTATAAATGGTTTTTATAAAAATCAATAAACCCAAATTATTTAGGAAGAGGTTATGCAAGAGTTTATTAGCATTTATAACGAACATAAACCTGGAATTGAAAGGTTCTTACTAGAAACCATACGTAACAACGCGCAATGCATGACTACGGATGTGAATACTGTCAAAGACTTCTTTTCTATATTTTCAAGTTTAGAACTTATTTATATAAGTGATGAGCACTTTAATCAGACATCTCCAAATATTTTTAAGAATAAATTGCTCACAACTGCAAAAGGTAAAAATAGAAGTTACCTAGCCTCACAAATGGTTAAAAAACAAGAGGGCGTTTCAATAAGTGAACCCTATATGAGTTCTGCTACGGGTGAGTCTTGTATAACCATGATGGTGTTTAAAGATGAGCACTATTACTTTTTTGATTTTAACTTAAGCCGATTGCTGTCACGTTTTGGGTTGGTAGAAAGACATCCAACGTTTAACTTTGTAACGAAAGCATTTTATTTTGTTATTGGTGTTTCGTTGATGTTTTTCTCTGTTATGTCAATTGGTTATGCTTTTTATGATTACTTTTTGCAGTTAATCAATCCGGCTCACTATACGCTTGAAAGTGTGTTTAAACCGATTATTGCATTAACGATGGGGTTAGCAATATTTGACTTGGCTAAGACGTTATTAGAAAGAGAAGTTGTGTATAAAGAATATTCTGATAAAAAAGATGAGGCTAGACTGCTTTCTAAGTTTTTAACTGCCATTATTATTGCATTGTCTATTGAAGCGCTTATGGTTGTTTTTAAAATGGCCTTACACGATCCATCACAAATGTTATATGCGCTTTATTTAATTATAGGTATTGCATTAATTATATTGTCTTTGGCTTACTTCACTAAAGTAAGTCGTTCGACACAAAAAAGCGCAGAAAATCATGAGTCTAACAAATAACGCACAAAACTAATGTTATTTAAAGCGATAAAACCGTAATTTTATTGTCTTTGAGTAACCACTTTATATCAAACTCATAAATTTTAATACCAAACTCAGTGCGCTTTTCTATATTGCCAAAATAGGCAGGGCGAGGGTTGTGAGTAAGGGTTGATTCAATGAGCTTGCGCAATTCTGGGTATTTAGATTCAGCCATCTTAATTTGCCCAGATGCCAATACACTATAAGTCACCTCTAACTTTTCACCCTGCGGTGCTTCGTGGGCAAAACCGCCAACGGCATCTAGCAAACTGTCAGCATAAGGAAGGTAAGGTTTAATATCAATAACCGGCGTTTGGTCAATAAGATCCAGGCCTGATACGTTGATAAAGATTTTACCCTTTTTCTTTTCCCAGCCGTGGTAAGCCAAAACAGACATGCCAACAGGGTTTGGTCGATAAGGAGAGCGAGTAGCAAATACACCTTGGCGCTTAGCTCCTTTTCTTGGAGGGCGAACAGTCGGTCGCCATTCTTCAATTGGTTTGATTGCTTGATGAAAAATAAATACCGCCCAAATATGGCTAAAACCATCAAGCCCTTGTAACGCTTCTTCTCTATTCCACGGCGGTAAAAGTTCAATCTGTCCAATATTACCTTCAACTAGGCCTGGTTGACGTGGCACGCCAAATTTTTCTTTAAACGGGCTGTGAATCACACCAATAGTATGTATTGCAAATTGACTTGTATTCATAAAGACCTCGTTAAGAAAGAATGTGCCAAATTATATGAAAAGTGATGTATGAAATGCGGCTTTTTATTTGAGTCATTTCGGGATTATATTAGAATAATTGAGTTTAATTTGTTCTTAATTATTTTACGGTATGATGTACACAGGCTGTGGTGAGTTAACAAAGAAACTTTTCCTTAATATTCATTATTTAAAAGAGAGATAAAACCATGTTTAGTATTGCAAAAATTCAATCCGCTGCGTTATTAATGCTTGCAACAGTTGCATTATTATCTTTGTCTGCTTGTAGTTGGGTAACTCCATTACCTGGTGCTTTTAAAGTGGCATTATTTGATGCAAACCAAGTGACAGAGTGTAAAAAAATGGGAACAACTCATACATCGGTTTTAGATAGAATTGGCTTTTATGAGAGAGATACTGAGGCAATGACTGAAGATTTAGTGATGCTAGCAAAAAATGAAGCGGTGAGAATGCGTGGTGACACAATTGTTGCTTTAGGTCCCGTACAAAATGGACAGATGGATTTTGCCATCTATCGTTGTTTACGATAATTACGAAAAGTGAAAAAGAGAAATTTGTTGTGAATAATTTAAAAAAGCGTTTTTTTAACAAGACGATTTTAGTTGGTATGTTCTGTTGCTTGTCTGTACCTAATGTTATGGCAGAAGATGTATTAGAAGAAAAAAATATAGGTATGGAATTGGCAAGAGACATTGCAACGGAATCCATTTTAGCGTGCCGTGAAAAAGGTTTTTCTGTTAGCGCTGTTGTGGTTGATAAACATGGTAATCAACGCGTTGCTTTACGTGATGACTTTGCATCAAAGTTCACCCTGCAAATTGCAGAAGAAAAAGCCAATGCCACTATTATTTCAGGTTTAAAATCGGGAGATTTTAGAGCTAAAAGAGGCGATATACGCCCTGAACTCAACCATGTCGATGGGGTGCTGATGATGGTTGGGGGTGTGCCAATTATTAGCGGAGGCGCCAGAATTGGTGCTGTTGGGGTAAGTGGTGCGCCAGGTGGTGAAAAGGACGAGGCCTGTGTAATGAAAGCACTAGAAAAATTTGAAGACCGCCTTGCGTTTTAATGTAAAAGGTCAGGTTTTACCTGACAGTACAGGGAAAATTAACTATTCATTTATTGGTTTTGTTATTTGGAAAACAAACTCAAAATTGAGTTTGTGTTTAAGTGAGTGTCTCCGCAAACGCCCAAACTCCCATTTATGGAGTGGGGTGCATTTTTTCTGGTTACTCTTTTTGAGCAAGCAAAAAGAGTGACGGGAAGGCTGGTAGAAAATATCAAGGCGAAGTCATTAGATTTAAAGGCTTCTCAACTTCCGTGTATTGTAAGATTAAATTCTAATTTCTACATTTAAATGTTTTGCATAATTTCTATTTAGAAATAGGCTGGATTAAATCAAAATCTTAGCCAATTTTTGCCTTTACTCTCACATTTAAACAACGTCTTTTCTCAAACTTGATTAACAAGTATTCACTACTCTCACCAGAAAATTTGGTTAATCTTAATACATTTGTCTTTATTGAAGCTTTAAGTCAATTTAATTACGCTTATTTAGAGTAAAACAGGTGAAAGAATGCCGCTAGCTTGGTATTATAATCTACCATTTTTTATGAAAATTAAATCAAAGGATTAAGCATGTTACAAGCTATTCGTGATCACGCTCAAGGGTGGATTGCTTGGGTGATTGTCGGATTAATTATTTTAACGTTTGCACTCTTTGGAATTGACCAATATGCACGTGGAGATAAGGTTGTTGTGGTTGCAGAAGTAAATGGTGAGCAAATTACCGCAAACCAATTTTTGACTTTGTATAATCGTCAAAAGCAACGTTTGGAAACTCAGTTTGGTGAATTATATGACCAAGTTGTTAAAGACGAAGAACTACGCAACCAAGTGTTAGATGCTTTGATTGAATCAGAAGAAATTCGTCAGTGGGCAGAAAATAACGGTATGGTGATTAGTGACCAACAGCTTGCAGCGGCTATTCACAGTGCAGACGTTTTTCAAAAAGATGGTAAGTTTTCACAAGCAATCTATGAAGAAGTCTTGTTAAAAAATGGTCTAAATATTGCACGTTTTGAATATGAACAACGTCAGTTCCTTTCAGAAAATCAATATCGTAATTTAACGCAAACATCAAGCTTTGCTACTTCGAGCGAGGTTGAACAGTTAGCAGGCCTGCAAGGTCAGCAACGTAATGTGAATTATTTACGTATTGATCAGCGCCCGTTTTTAAAAACCGTGGTAGTGACTGATGAAATGGTCGCGGATTATTACAATAAGCATTTGGATGATTTTGTTGAGCCTGAAAAAGTATCCATAGATTATATTGAACTCTCACAAAAAGAGATGGCCAAAAATATACCTGTAACCGACGACATTATTCAAGCTTACTATGCTGACAACAATGCCCAATTTACGTTGCCAGAGAAGCGTCAAGCAAAACATATCCTAATTCCTATTGAAGCGGACACTGAAGAAGCGGTAGCCAAAGCAGAAAAAACAGTCGCAGAAGTTCAGGCTAAATTAGCTGCAGGCGAAAGTTTTGAATCTTTAGCTAAAACTTATTCTAAAGATCCTGGTTCAGCTGATTCTGGTGGTGACTTGGGTAGCTTTGAACAAGGTATGATGGTGCCAGAGTTTGATGAAGCGGTATTCTCAATGAAAGTAGGTGAGGTGAGTGAACCAGTTAAAACCGAATTTGGCTACCACTTAATTAAGTTAGTTAAAATTGAGCCAAAACAAACGCAACCACTTGACGCTGTAAAAGAAGAAGTGATTGCTCAATACCAGGCTCAAGAAGCTGAACATAAGTATTTTGACTTGCTAGAAAAGTTAAATACGGTGGCTTATGAGCAGTCTGATAGTTTAGAACCTGCTGCGGATGCTACAGGCTTAAAGGTTAAAACGTCTAAACTATTTAGTAAAGAAGGCGGTGAAGGTCTTTTATTGTCTAACCAAAAAGTCATTAATGCAGCTTTTTCTGACGATGTTTTAAAGTCACGCTTAAACAGTGCATCGATTGATTTAGAACCAAACCATGCGGTTGTGATTCGTGTTAATACACATCAAGACGCTCGTCAGAAAAAATTAGAAGAAGTTTCTGCTTCTATTAAAGAGGCCTTAACTCGCAAAGCGGCCATTGCAGAATCTGCAAAGTTAGGTGAAACTTTATTGGCTAAAGTTAAAGCGGGAGAAGACCCTGAATCGTTAATGAAAGATGGTGTTGAGTGGAATACGGTTGGATTTATTGAGCGTAATGCACAGAACCTTTTACCACAAATGGTTGCAGAAGCGTTTAAAGCTCCTAAGCCAGTTGATGATAAACCATCTTGGACAAGCTTTGCTTTAGCAACCGGTGATACGATTTTGTTAGAAGTCACCGAGGTGAAAACTAAAGCGTTAACGGAAGAGCAAAAAGCACCGCTTAAAACCGCATTTTCTGAGTTGTTTGCAACTTCTGAATTGGCAGCACGTTTGCAAGATTTAAAAATGCATTCAGATGTGGTTAAAAAAGAAGTCTATAAAACAGTGAAATAATAAGGCCTGTCTAAGTTGTATAAGCTGGGACGATCTCAGTTTATATTTGCTTTAATTTCACCAAATAAAACCCGCATAAAGCCTTTGGTTTATGCGGGTTTTTTAGTGTCTGGAGTTTTGTTTTACAGGCGCGTAAAGAGTTGAAATGTTTGAATTTATAAAAAACGGTAATGCTTACGAATAGCTTGAGTAATCTGCCACTGACAAGACATTCCTGCTGGAAAGGTAACAAAATCGCCCGCTTTTATTTGTACCGCTTCACCACCATTAGGCGTCACAGTAACTTCACCTTCCAAAATATAGCACTCTTCTTTCATGTCATAAGTCCAGGGAAAAGATGAAGCCTCTTTTTCCCAGATAGGCCAGCTTGAAACTTCTAATTCGTTTAAAAATGATTCAGAAGGGTTGGATTTGATGCTAATTTCCATAGATTAAACCTCTTTTAAAAATGGTGTAGTCGATTATTTTTTAAAGACACTTTCACTATTTGAATTATTTGGACGGTGTAAAGCCTGAGCCGTTTGTAAATATTTCTTACGCGACCAAATTAAGCCCCAACGAGAACCACCAACTTGATACCAAAGAAGCGCAGAGCGAATGCCTGCCAGCAGTAGGCTTCTAATCTTATTGGCAATGCGAGGGTTTTTTAAATGACCATCTTGTCCATTCACCATGATTCTTGGTGAGATTGTACTTACGTTCTCAGAATAGGCTCTGGCTATGGACGCAATGACGTTTTCGTGAAACTCACCAAACTGCTCGGTTTGTGCTTTTGCAGTATCCAGAATATTAAAAATATTGTTTAATGGAGTACCTAATTCTTTCAGCTTTTTGGTTAAAATCATAAGATTTAAAACATAACGAGTAATCTCGATATTACGGCTTTGAATCGCTTCTGAAGAACTCATCTGAGCCAGCAGAGTATTGACACCCACTTGGATATTATTTACGTCATCGCCATATACACCCAATGTATCTTTAGGGTTTTCTATAAACAAAGAGTTAATGCAGGTTTGGTAGGCGAGTTCATCGGCTTTTCCTGTTGTGGCTAAGTCGTAAACAAGCTGTGAGGCCTGGTAGATACCAATTAAAGCAAGCGTTTTATCTTGTTGTGTATATTCACTCATCTATGATTCTCAAAGTTATTGTTTTTTGTTTATATTTTCTTGAAAGAGAGTCAACTAAACACGCTCTTCTAAAGTATGTAATCGTTGTTCAATAATACCGCCGCCTAAACAGTCATCTTCAATATAAAACACCACAGACTGTCCTGGCGCAATGGCGGTTTGCGGTTCATCAAATTGCACCACAATTTTACCATCCTTGTGTTCGATAATTTGGCAAGGCTGTTCAGCTTGGCGATAACGTATTTTGGCTTTCAATGGCGTGTTTAAAGCCGGGCACTCACCCGATACCCAGTCAAGTGTGTCCGCCACTAGAATAGAGTGTTGCAGTAAAGGGTGTTGTTTGCCTTGCACGGCAACCAGAAGGTTGTTTTTTAAGTCTTTGTCTGCCGCATACCAAGGGGCATTACCTGTACCATGACCACCGCCAATACCTAAGCCTTTACGTTGACCTAAGGTGTGATACATCAAACCATCGTGCTTACCAATGACGTTACCCTGGTCATCGACAATGTCGCCTGGTTTGGCAGGTAAAAATTGCTGTAAAAAGTCTTTGAATTTACGCTCACCAATAAAGCAGATTCCAGTGCTGTCTTTTTTGTCGTGAGTAATAAATCCTGCTTCTTCAGCCATCTTTCGCACCACTGGTTTTTCTAGCTCACCAACAGGGAAAAGTGATTTTTGTAATTGATGCTGTTGCAAGGTATATAAAAAATAACTCTGGTCTTTATTGTCATCTAAGCCTTTTAACAGGTGGCAAGTACCATCTGCATCACGAGACACGCGAGTGTAATGACCTGTAGCAATATAGTCAGCTCCTAATGACATGGCGTGCTGTAAAAAGGCCTTAAATTTGACCTCTTTATTACATAAAATATCCGGGTTTGGGGTGCGACCAGACTTGTATTCGGCTAAAAAATGTTCAAAAACATTATCCCAATACTCACCAGAAAAGTTTTCAATATGTACAGGAATATCCAGTTTTTCAGCCACCGCCATCACATCTTTTAAATCTTCTGCGGCAGGGCAGTAATCTTCAGTATCATCGCCTTCCCAGTTTTTCATGAACAGGCCTTCTACATCATAGCCTTGCTGTTTTAAAAGAAGGGCAGCCACCGACGAATCCACGCCCCCAGAAAGACCAACAATGACTTTGATTTTTGAATTATCTGTAGCTGTATTTGAAGCGGTATTCATTTTAGTTGTATAAAACCTTTAATATCTGTTTAAAGCTTGAGAATTAAGCATATAAATGTTGTTTAGGTATTTTAACAGAGAGTACAGGTCACTGCGATAATCACAATGCCTAACTTCTTATTTGTATTGCTCTGGTTACTGTAAACCAAATCTTTAAATGGATTGATTGTTGAGTAGGCTTGATTTACCTAAAGCTAGGTTGCCCAGTTTCCATTTACCAATTTGAGTACGAACCAAACGTAATGTTGGAAAGCCCACCGCAGCCGTCATGCGTCTTACTTGACGGTTTTTACCTTCGGTAATGGTCAATTCTAACCAGCTTGTTGGAATGTTTTTGCGTTCTCTAACAGGTGGATTGCGTTCCCACAGCCATTTAGGTTCAGGCACTTTTCTCGCCTTAGCAGGCCTGGTTAACCCATCTTTTAGTTGTATGCCTTGTTGTAATTCTTTAATGGCTTGCTTGGTTATTTCACCCTCAACTTGCACTAAATAGGTTTTGGGTTGTTTGGTTTTAGGGTTGGCAATCTGCTGTTGTAATTTACCGTCATTGGTTAATAGCAACAAACCTTCTGAATCTCGATCTAAACGACCTGCGGCGTAAAACTCAGGTTGGTTGATGTAGTCGGCTAGCGTTTCTCGTTTATCTTTAAATTCAGGATCATCCGTAAACTGACAAAGCACATTAAACGGTTTATTAAATAGCAGTAGATTTGGTGTTCTATTAGGCGTTTGATTTGACATGAGGTTTGATAGTAAATTCGATATTAGATTTTATATTAATTAAGTTCTTCACTTTTTAGAAAGCGGCGCAGGTGTTAAAATAACTGCCATTTTAGCACTTTTGGAAACTTGCGTGCTCAATGCCGTTTGTATTTGAATGTGATATTTGCATTTATTGCACACGGGTTTGGTTCACAAATCACGTTTCAATCCAACACATTACGGGAAATTGTATGTCAGTAAAATCTAAGATTATTTATACCTTAACCGATGAAGCGCCTGCTTTAGCAACCTATTCTTTTTTACCAATGGTTCAAGCATTTACTGGTGCGGCTGATGTGGATGTTGAAACACGCGATATTTCATTAGCTGCACGTATTATTGCAAACTTTCCTGATTTCTTAACTAAAGAACAGCGTATTGGCGATGCCCTTGCGGAATTAGGTGCAATGACACAAACTCCAGAAGCCAATATTATTAAGTTACCAAATATCTCGGCATCCGTACCTCAGTTAGTCGGAGCGATTAAAGAATTACAAGCACACGGTTATGCGGTTCCAGATTACCCAGCAGACCCACAAAACGATGAAGAAAAAGCCATTAAAGCAACTTACGCAAAAGTTTTAGGTTCTGCAGTAAACCCAGTGTTACGTGAAGGTAACTCTGACCGTCGCGCACCAGCTTCTGTTAAAAACTATGCTAAAAAGAACCCTCATTCAATGGGTGCGTGGGCTAAAGACTCTAAAACCCATGTTGCTCATATGTCAGAAGGTGACTTCTATGGTTCTGAAAAATCAATCACACTGCCTGAAGCCTCTGAGTTCAAAATTGAATTTGTTGCCGAAGACGGTTCTGTGACTGAATTAAAAGGGGCTACACCACTAAAAGCGGGTGAAATTTTAGATGCTTCTGTGATGAGCCAAAAAGCGTTACGAGCATTTTTAAAGCAAGCTGTTGCAGAAGCCAAAAAGCAAGGCATCTTATTCTCAATCCATTTAAAAGCTACTATGATGAAAGTCTCTGACCCAATTATTTTTGGTAATGCGGTTGAAGTGTTTTTTGAAGATGTATTTAAAAAACACGCAGAGACCTTTGCTGAAATTGGCTTAGATGTAAATAACGGTCTGGGTGATGTGTATAGCAAAATTGCCTCTTTAGCAGATGACAAAAAAGCGGAAATTGAAGCCGATTTAGCTACGGCAATTGAAGCAGGTCCAGATATGGCGATGGTGGATTCTGATAAAGGCATCACTAACTTGCACGTACCATCGGATGTGATTATTGATGCGTCTATGCCAGCCATGATTCGTACATCAGGTCAGATGTGGAATAAAGATGGCAAACAGCAAGATACAATGGCAGTCATTCCTGATCGCAGTTACGCCACGCTTTATGATGAAACTATCCGTTTCTGCCAGAAAAACGGTGCATTTGATCCAACTACAATGGGAACCGTTCCAAACGTAGGTCTAATGGCACAAAAAGCAGAAGAGTACGGTTCTCACGATAAAACATTCCAAGCAACAGGCACAGGGACAATCCGTGCCGTTGATGCACAAGGCAATACTTTATTGGAACAATCTGTTGAAGAGGGTGATATCTTCCGTATGTGTCAAACTAAAGATGCACCAATTCAAGACTGGGTTAAGCTTGCCGTCAGTCGAGCTCGTGCAACTGGAATGCCAGCGGTATTCTGGTTAGATACAAAGCGTGCACACGATCATCAGATTATTGAAAAAGTAAATAAGTATCTACCAGACCACGATACGAATGGTTTAGAGATTCATATTATGGCACCTGCCGAAGCAACACGCTTTACTTTAGAGCATGTAAAAGAGGGTAGAGATGTTATTTCTGTGACGGGTAATGTATTACGTGATTACCTTACCGATTTATTCCCAATTTTAGAGCTAGGTACTTCTGCAAAAATGCTATCTATTGTGCCGCTTATGAATGGTGGTGGCCTTTTTGAAACAGGCGCAGGGGGTTCAGCGCCTAAACACGTACAGCAGTTAATTAAAGAAAACCACCTACGTTGGGATTCTTTAGGTGAGTTCTTGGCCTTATCGGTTTCTTTAGAGCATCTATCGCAAAAGTTTGATAACACCAAAGCACAAGTTTTGGCAGATACATTAGACAAAGCAACAGGCAAACTGTTAGATAATAAGCAATCACCATCTCGTAAAGTGGGTGAGTTAGACAATCGTGGAAGCCACTTTTATTTAGCAATGTACTGGGCACAAGAACTGGCTGCTCAAGACAAAGATGCAGAACTAAAAGCGCACTTTACGCCAGTGGCAGAAGCTTTAACTTCAAATGAAGAAAAGATTGTTGCAGAATTAAATGGTGTGCAAGGTGCAGAGGTTGATTTGGGCGGTTATTACCAACCAAACAAAATCGAAACAGCAATTATCATGCGCTCAAGTGCCACGTTAAATGCTGTGATTGACGCCATTTAATATCACCAAATAATTAAAGCCAATTTAATTCGCTTTAAAACAAACCCGCAAAAACTTACTACGCTCCGCAAAGGGGATGATTACTTGGTAGGTTCTTGCGGTTTTTTTATCTCTAAAATAAACTTCCCCAGAAAATACAATGTTTAGCAGGTTTGCCAATAGTGGTGTTTTGTTTTACTAGTATTTATGGTTTTATTGCGTATTTATATAGTGTAATATAGCTTGTTAATTTAATAGTGGTTTGCTTAGAACATGGTTTTTTGACCTGTCAGAAATAGCCGCGATTGGATCAATATCGATTCTGTTTATCCATACGGTCACACACATTGGTCATTTGAAACTCATTTCTGAGACAGGAGCCTCCAAACTACTTGTTGTATTAGCTACATTGTTTAGCTCT
>JAUUDE010000074.1 GCA_030826915.1 Thiomicrospira sp. | reverse complement strand
TGTACGGCGCTGAGTCACAAATTGCTGAAAACTTTGGTTCCAAAAATAAAACGCATTCAATCTTTCTTGAGGGAGGGTTTTTAAGTTGATGTGGGATTCATCTTGTAACTTGCGTTTTAACTTGAATAACTGCCAACGCAAAATAAATGGCGTGGTCAATAAACCATTTTTAGCCAACTTTGAAAAACGTAAAAAGTAGACCAAGCCTGCTAAGATGATTAAAACAAAAGCAATCTCTAAACCCGTTTGCAAAAAGCTTGCCCAATCTATTCCTGGCTCTAAGGGTAGCTCTATATCTAAAAGCTCATTGGCCAATAATGTGTTTGCACTCTCTGCCGAAGCTTGTATATTAGAAATATCAGGCATATTGAGCTCTCTTTGGCGCCGTTTTATTGGCGTCAGTCTGCACTATATCAATAGCTTGATTCGGGCTGTTTAACGATTCCGATAATTGCAGTAGAGATTCATGAGCAAACACAGAATAAAGTGTCACATTGGCATGTTGCAAAACCGATTGAATTTGAAATTGATATTGATCTGACCAGGCCTGGTAACGTTCACGCTGTGAAGCATTGGCAATTTCATAAACACGGTTATTTACCATAGATTGCAACTGCAAACCTTCAATATCCGGCAGTTGCGTTTCACTCATATCTTTAACCCAAACCGCCTTAATTTTGATTTTGTCTTGCAGTGCGGTCAAAATTTCTGTGGTGCGTTTATCTACATCATGAAAATCGCTAATCACAATCAAACGTGTACCTGGTTGTAAACGTGCTGTTAAGCTTAACAAAACATCATTAAGGTGCGGCTCAACATGGCTATCATTGGCTAAAGGCGGGCAAGGTTTACTGATTGCTTGCATCACCTGAGCATAACTCTGATTGCCCTCATAAATAGGTGACGAAATAAAACTCTCTGCCAATCGACCTGTTGATACTGGCAGGCCTGCTTGCTGTGCTAGCCACGCATAAAACCCAGCAACCCTAACGGCTTGCGTGGCTTTTAAATGTGTACGAGTGCCAAAACGCATACTGGCACGATGGTCCACCAATATAAACCAATTTTCTTGGCGTTCTTCTTGAAACAGCTTAGTAAACGCCTGACCTGTTTTCGCCATTAAACGCCAATTAATGCGCCTGATTTCATCGCCTAGTTGGTAAGGTCGGCTCTCTTCATATTCCAAGCCTGCACCCATAAATCTTGAGGCCTGTTCGCCTTGGCGCAAGGCATCACTCTGCTTTAAATTTGCAGAAACCTTTGCCGCAATACGTGATAACTCTTCCCCATAATCAACAATCTCTTGAGCAGATAATACAGGTAGATTTGTAGCATGATTGGCCGTTTGAACACCTTGCTTAATAGTTCGCCAAAACCGAACAAACAGCGAAGAGATTAACTTAACAGAAGACATCGTCGACATAATCTAAGATATTATTCCAAGCCAACAGGTACTGGAACTAACTCAATAATCTTATCAATAATGCTGTCAGCACTCCATTTCTGGGCACGGCCGCTAAAACTAATAATTAAACGGTGTCTTAAAACATCAGGTAATAAGGTAATCACATCATCTGGGGTAACGTAATCACGCCCTTGTAGCCAAGCATAAGCACTGACCGCATGCAATAAAGCAATGGATGCACGAGGCGATGCACCCACTTCTAACACCCCCGCCATGGAACTATCTAGCTCACCTAATTTACGGGTAGCGGCAATCAATTTCACAATGTATTGCTCAATCGACTCTGACACATATTGTTCTGCCACATCTCTTCTTGCATGCATCACATTTTCTGGCGTTAAAAAGGCACTTAATGCCTCATTATCTTCACCAAAATGATAGGCACGATCACGGCGTAAAATTTCTAGTTCTTCTGCTTCATCTGGGTAATCTAGAACCAGGTGCAACATAAAACGGTCTAACTGCGCCTCTGGTAAAGGGTAAGTACCGCTTTGTTCTAACGGGTTTTGAGTTGCCATGACCAAAAACATTTCAGGCAAAGCGCGAGTCGTACCGCCAGCGGTGACCTGTTTTTCCGCCATCGCTTCCAGTAAAGCCGATTGTACTTTTGGTGGTGCACGGTTAATTTCATCCGCCAACACAATCTCATTAAAAATAGGTCCTTTCACAAAACTCAATGCGCCTGAATTTACATCCAACACCTCAGAACCCATAACATCTCCAGGCATTAAATCTGGCGTAAACTGAATACGCTGAAAACTTGCGTGCACACCGGTTGCCAAAGTTTTAACGGCAGTAGTTTTAGCCAAGCCTGGTGGCCCTTCTAGCAAAACATGCCCGCCAGTTAACAAGGCAATCAACATCTTATCCAATAAGGCTTCTTGCCCTACAATGACGCTCTGTAAATGCTGTTTTAGTGTGAGAAACTCAGCTTGAGTAGACATAAATTTTGATCCTAATGTTTCGCTAATACGCATCAGTAATGAAAACAGCAACTTCAAAAAGCGCCTTCTATCCAGCCAGTATACTAGGCTGAAATCCTTATTAAAAGTGCGTGCATTGCGTAGCTAAATTTTTATTTAAATCTTTTGATTTTGGACTACCTGAAAACTTTGCAAAAGCCGCTATGATTTTTTAGGCAAAACAACCTGCACCCAAAAACCCGACAACAACATTGCAATGCTCACAAACCAAAAAGGCATTAATAAATCCTGCGACCACTGCGCCATAATTCCCATGGCTAAAGCCCCAAAAGCATAACCAGAATCACGCCAGAATCGATACACTCCAATTAAACTCGCTCTATGTGCTGCTGGAGCAAAATCACCCACTGCCGCCCCTAGGTTCGGATACAGCATCGCCATACCTACCCCAATCACCGCGGCTTCCACTGACCATATAACGATACCTTCTGTTAACGGTACAGCCATAACACCTAGACCACAAAACCACATACCCCAAACAATTAGGCTCTTACGCCCAATTTTGTCAGATAGAGGTCCAGTAATTAACTGACTTCCACCCCAAACCACACCATAAACGGCAATAATGGCACCCGCTTCAATTAAGCTAATATCTTGGCTTAAAAAGTAGACCGGTAAAAATATCCACACTAACGCATCCGTAAACTTTTCCACCAGGCCTGCTTGGTTTAAAGCCACTAAATACTTATTATCCAAACTCCCCTCTTTAAACAACTGGGCTAAGGTTTGCGGCTTGGTTTTTTGTCCGGCATCCAACGCATTTTGATGATGCAGTTTTGCCCATGGCAATGTTTCAACAATCGTCCATTTAGCTAACACTAAACCTGCGATTATCACGACTAAACTAAACCAGAAAAGCCCTTCTTTTGCCCCCATTAATTCCACAATATAGGCAGTAGCAACCCCCGCTATACCAACTGCAGCATAGCCAGCGAATTCATTTACTCCATTCACAAAGCCCTTTTGAGTCGACTTAGCTAAATCTAATTTACTGTTAAGCGCCATTGACCAGCATAACCCTTGGTTAAAGCCTAGCAAGACCGTAGCAAAAATAATCCAGTTCCAACTCGGTGCATACAACAAAATAAATGGAATCGGCAAAGCTATTAGCCAACCCCACAGCAGCACTGTTTTACGACCATGAGTTTCGCTTAATTTACCTGCAAATAAATTCATCACCGCTTTAACGATACCAAACACCACCACAAATGAGGCTAATAGAAAAAAAGCGTTATCTGCTAAACCAAACTCGCTTTCTGCCAAACCTGGCACCACCACTCGAGTCATACCAATGGTCAGACCCACCAAAAAAATTTGAATTAAATTCAGGCTAAACTGATGTTTGTTGATTGCAATACCATGCTCAATATCGGGTTGAACCTCACCCATAATCCTATTTTCTGCTGAAGCCATCATCTACTTCCTGGTTTATTAACAAGTTCGCCAATCTTTGGTATTCGCTGAATTTTCAACTCAATCAATCGATTTTCTTCCTCATTATTTCTTAACGCCCACTCATGAAAAATACGTTAACTTTTAAAAATTTATTGCATTGTACCCTGACTTGTTCTAACATTCAATCAAACAATTGAGTGTTATTTTAAAGCAAATGGTCCTGCTTTTTAAAGAAAGGGATTCAGTTACAAAGGAGAACAAAATGTTTTCAGTTCAACGAGAAATTCCAAGTGCTCCCTCTTCTATTGCCTACTTTATGGGCTGTGCTGGTCAAGCAAAAGGCGTTGCGGTTGATGTTCATTTGGATGATGTTGATTGGTTTATTGAGCAAGCAGCCCAAAAAGGTGTGGAAATCACCTATGTCATTGACACACATATTCATGCAGATCATATTTCTGGTGCGGCTGAAATTGTAAAACGTACCGGAGCTGAATACCTATTACACGAATCATCACAAGCACAACAAAACTTTACGCCAGTTAAAGATGGCCAAATAATTAATGCGGGTAACGTTGGAATTGAAATCTTACACACACCAGGTCATACCATGGATTCAATCTGTTTATTGGTTACCGATAACTCACGCGGTCCAAACCCATGGTTCTTGATTTCACAGCACACACTATTTGTTGGCAGTGTTGGTAGACCTGATTTAGCGGGGCGTGAAGAGGAAATGGCAGGACACTTATATGATTCAATCCACAGTAAGTTACTGACACTACCTGACCATATTGAGATACAACCAGGCGAAAAAGCAGGTGGCGTTTGTGGTGTTGGCTTATCCGCTAAACCGATTTCAACCATTGGGTACGAAAAAGCGAACAATGCCATGTTAAAACTGAACAAAACAGAGTTTATTGCCAAAGTTTTATCCGATCTCCCACCTATACCAAACAAAATGTCTACTACGGTTAAAGCAAATTTAACGGGTAAAATTTAGAGAATTTCAGTCATTTAAAAAAGCTTTGTACGAATGAATTCACGACTTACATTTATACCAAGCTCCCATAAAGGAAAAATTATGAACACAACTTCATTTTCAAACACTCTTACCAAAACCCTATTTATTTTTATGGTTTGGTCATTATCAAACACAGCCTTTGCCAAAGAAATCACTCTTAAGGCTGAAGGCAAAACCTTAAATGCAGACCTAGAACTCGCCGAGGGTAAAACCTTAAAGGATGGTGTCGTGTTATTTACACACGGTACTTGGATGAACAAAAATTACAGCACCGCAACAATGTTAAAAGAATTTTTACCCGAAGCCGGCGTTAATATTTTAGCCATCAACCTAAGCTTAGATGTTGATAACCGTCATGATAATGCCATGATCTCTTGCGACCGGGTTCACACCCATAAACACACAGATGCAATCTCTGAAATTGCGGCTTGGGTTAACTGGCTGAAAAGCCAAGGTGTCAACAATATCACCCTAGCTGGGCACTCCAGAGGAGGAAACCAAACGGCTTGGTATGCCGCACTTAATGACAAAGAAGAAGTGATTAAGCACATCGTATTGTTTGCCCCACAACTTTGGGACGAGCAAGCGGAAATCAAACATTACCAAGAAAAATACCATAAAGACTTAACCAAAGAGTTAGCCAAAGCAAACGCCTTAATTAAACAAGGCAAAGCAGATCAAGTAATGCCGCATACAGACTTAGTCTATTGCAAAGACAGCAAAGTCACTGCTGAAAGTTTTGCTGACTATCACCAGTTAAACGAGAATATGGATACGATTCATCTATTACCAAGCATCAGCAAACCAGTATTAATTTTTGCCGGAACAGAAGATAAAGTCGTCAAAAACTTGCCTGAAAAAATTGCGCCTGTTTTAGAAAAACAAAAAAATATTACACTCTACGTTGTAGAAGATTCAGACCACTCTTTTATCGATATGTCTGGTGAAGAAGCCGTTGAAGAGATGGTGAATTTCATTCAAAATTAAATCATTATCAACACACATTCATCAAAATTGACGTTGCCTAATTAGGGTAGCGTCTCTATTTAATTAATTTAGAAAGGTCTCCATATAAATTCCTTGTCAATACAAAGCCCAAAGCATTACACTACAATATTCAAACAATAAATTGAATATAGGTTTATCTTGAGCGACATTAAAAGACAACTTTTCCAACAACTCGCCACCGTAGCACACAGCTTGGGCTCGCCTCAAAGAATCGAAATACTCGACTATTTAGCACAAGCGGAACGCTCAGTTGATGAATTGAGTCAACTTACCCAGTTAAGCACGGCAAATACCTCTAGGCACTTGCAGGTTCTTAAAACCAACGGTTTGGTTAAAATGCAAAAGCAAGGAAAAAGCCGGCTTTATCGCTTGGCTGGACAAGATGTCGTTTTATTGGTCAAACAGTTACGATTTGTGGCCGAAAACCATTTGGCAGAAGTCAATCGACTCAAACAAGATTTAAGTAATTCCGAAGAAACCTCACCCGTATTGACGGCTCAAGAAACCCTATCACAATTGGCTGAAAACGACCTTCTATTAGTAGACGTTCGTCCACCCAAAGAGTATGAACAAGGCCATATAAAAGGGGCTATGAACATACCTCCTGAGAATATAGACAGTGCATTAGAAGCCCTTCCCTTTGATAAAACCATTGTGGCCTATTGTCGTGGGCCATACTGCACCTATTCACACAAGTTGGTTGAAACCTTACGCCAAAAAGGCGTCAATGCCCTTCGGTTAGAAGAAGGTTTTCCAGAATGGAAGGCTGCTGGATTACCCTGTATAACAAACGAATAAAAAGAGTGTTTTCTTTTTAGTTTTCAGTTCCCATCGCCTAAAAGCTTTCATATTGTTTACTTGTATAAATATGCATTCTTTAGTAAATTGAAAAGTAATAAACGAGTTTTGATTCGAGATTATGACTATTTTTAAAACACTATTATTCAGCCTATTAGCGTTATCGCTGATTATTCGGCCAGTATTTGCTGAGGGTTTAATGGTGCATAAAAATTCAAATGGAAATAGTCAGGCGCATCAAATGCATGCTGAAATGATGTATATGGCTTCTAATTCAGCGGATATGAAACATATGAGTGATATGTCCAACATGCATCACAATATGATGAATCACGCTATGTCTCAAGATTCTCATTCAAATATGGCACTGAATACCGATATGCCTCCTTGTTGCGATGATGGGATTCATTATTGTGAATCAAACTGCAGTGATAGCAGCTGCATGGTGATTTCTAGTGCACCCGTCTTACAGCCTTATTCAAGCTTAATCCCTCTTTCTATTGAACAAGCTGTGTTATTCACGGCTTCATTGACTCAGCTCACTAGCAGAACCATTGCGCCTGAACAGCGCCCCCCTCTCTATAACTCTTAATTTTTAACACACCTTCACGGCTTATTGGCTGTGATTTACTGTATTTAAAATTTAGGAGTTTATAAATGAACACTCTAAAAACGACTCATACGTCGACAAAAACGCATTCAAATAATGTATCTCGCCGCAATTTTATTAAAGGTGCGGCCATGAGTAGTGCTATGGCTGGGGTTGGTTTTAACCCAACCCAACTCTTTGCGAGTGTGCCTGGAACTATTGAAGATCAACCCGCAATCACCGCCTCTAAAACGTTATCAGGCACAGAATTTTATTTAGATATCAATACCTCTATTGTCAACTTCACTGGTACACCACAAATTGCTACTACGGTTAACAATATGCTACCCAGCCCAACACTTATTTGGCGTGAGGGCGATGAAGTGACACTGCATGTTACCAATCATTTGGATGAAATGACTTCAATACACTGGCATGGCATCATTTTGCCATTTGAGATGGATGGCGTACCAGGTCTGACCTATGACGGCATCAAACCAGGTGAAACCTTTACCTATAAGTTTAAATTGCAACAACACGGTACCTATTGGTATCACAGTCATTCAGGCTTTCAAGAGCAAAACGGCATGTATGGCGCTATTGTCGTTCTGCCAAAAGAAAAAGACCCTTACGACTATCAACATGACCATGTCATCCAGCTTTCAGACTGGACAGATGAAGACCCTGATGATGTGGTAAAAAATCTGAAACGTATGCCGGATTACTACAATTACAGTCAACGTACTTTAGGCGATTTCTTTAGCGAGGTGAAAGCCAAAGGCTTTATGGCCGCCTTTAACGAGCGCAAAATGTGGAATGAAATGTCGATGATGGATAGAGATTTATCCGATGTTTCGGGCGCAACTTACACCTATCTTATGAACGGAGCCAACCCTGCCACGCATTGGCGTGGAGTTTTTAAGCCTGGTGAAAAAGTACGTTTACGTTTTGTGAATAGCTCTGCGATGACGTTTTTTGATGTAAATATACCTGGTTTAAAAATGACCGTTATCGCCTCAGATGGAAACTTGGTTCAACCTGTAGAAATTGACCAATTTCGTATTGGTGTGGCTGAAACCTATGATGTTTTAGTAGAACCCAAAGATGATCAGGCCTACGCCATTTTTGCTCAAGCCATAGACCGTTCAGGTTATGCCATTGGTAGCTTAACGACCAATGCAGAAAACCTTGCTGAAACACCAGAGATGGATCCGCTACCGATTCTAGGGCATAGCGACATGGCAATGGATATGAGTGGCATGGATCACTCCATGCATGGTGGAATGAACCATAGCATGTCTGGTATGGATCACTCCCAACATCAAGGCATGAAACATGACATGGCTGGAATAGATCACTCCCAGAATCAAGGCATGAAACACGACATGGCTGGTATGGATCACTCTCAGCATCAAGGCATGAAACACGACAAGGCTGGTATGGATCACTCCCAGCATCAAGGCATGAAACATGACATGGCTGGTATGGATCACTCTCAGCACCAAGGCATGCAACATGACATGGCTGGTATGGATCACTCCTCCCATAAAATGGCTCAGAAAGACGCCAATCAAGAAGTGGCCGATTGGCCAGTTGAGCAGGCCAAAATCCAATGGGGTCCGCATACCAATATGCAAGCCGAAGATGCCCAATATCGGTTAAGTGATCCAGGTGTAGGCTTACGTAACAACGGCCGCAAAGTATTAACCTATGCCGATTTACGCAACCTCTATCCTACCCGACACGATGCCAAACCCGATCGTGAAATTGTCTTAAACCTCACTGGTAATATGGAACGTTATTTATGGTCAATTGATGGCGTGCCATACAGTAAAGCAGACCCTATCCATCTTAAATATGGTGAACGTGTTCGTATTACCTTTATCAATAACACCATGATGAATCACCCTATGCATCTGCATGGTTTATGGAGTGATTTAGAAACGGGTGATCTCAATTATCTACCTAAAAAACACACCATTGTGGTTCAACCTGGCGCTCGTATTAGCTACCGAGTGACCGTGGATGCCAAAGGTGTTTGGGCCTTCCACTGCCACATGTTGTATCACATGGCAGGAATGTTCAGAAAAGTCATTGTGGCTTAATTGGTGATAAAGAGATTTAGGAGAAATAACATGAAAACCAATACAAAAACTCAGCAAAAGCTACTAGGCCTGGTCCTTTTTGGCCTTATTTTAATTACCTCATTCACCTTTACCCCTGCCAAAGCAGGAATGATGGATGAACCCGTTGTTACCATGGTGACTTTAGATAAATTTGAAGTCACCAATGCCACTAACAATCCCCTTGTTTGGGAGTTAGACGCTTGGGTTTTGCAAGACATCCAGCGTTTAGTATTTAAATCTTCAGGCGAAACCGTAAAAGGGGAAACCGCAAGTAAAAACATGCTGCTATATGGCCATGGAATCGCCCCCTACTGGGATGTTCAGGTTGGTCTAGGCTATGACACCCACGCGGAAGATTCGCATAATTGGGGCGTAATCGGTCTATCAGGGATGGCACCCTACTTTTTTGAAACCGATGCCTATGCTTTGGTCGATTCTGACGGCACCGTAGGTTTACGTTTAGCCAGTGAGTATGAAACCTTATTTACCCAAAGACTCATACTCAGTTCAGAAATAGAAGCCGAAGCGTACAGTGACGATATTCCAAAACTCAAACTGGGTTCTGGCCTCTCTTCTATTGGCTTGGGCTTAAGACTACGTTATGAAATTAAACGTGAGTTTGCGCCCTATATTGGCGTGGAGTTTCATAAAACCTATGGCAAAACTGCAGATTACCATGAAGAGGACTTTGAAAGCGTCATCATGGCAGGTTTACGTTTTTGGTTCTAGAACTTACCACTTATAACTGCATATAACAAAGCAGGCGATGTAATTCTTAAATTGAACCGCCTGCATAGAGGAAAAATTATGATAAAAATTCTCATAGGTTCTGTTTTGCTTTTATTGATGGCAGGTTGCAGTGATGATGCAACCGATGCCACTGGCAAAAATCTAGACAAAACAGAGAATATAACTCAGGCCAAGGCTGTAACAGCTAAAGAGGCGCCCAGAACAATTGAACGCTGGTACAAAAAAGAGCAAGTCGTTATAGGGCAAACCGTATTCAGCCAAAACTGTGCTATATGCCATGGAGATAAAGCGCAAGGCGTGATTCATCCATGGAATCGCAAACTTGAAAGTGGGCTTTACCCTCCACCTCCACTAAACGGCATTGCCCACGCTTGGCACCATCCGCTCAAAGGTTTACTCTATACCATTCAAAATGGAGGTAAAGCAATTGGTGGGCAAATGCCAGGGTTTAAAGACAAATTAACCCTAGAAGAACAGGCCTCAGCCATTGCCTATTTTCAAGACTTTTGGTCAGATAAAATCTACCAGGCCTGGTTGAATCGAGGGGGTTTAAAGTAAATTCTCTCTCTCATTTTTAACATTGGAAGAATCAGCTTGACTCGGTGTTGGCCATAGATTCAAACTTACTAAGGAGACAATAGGTATGGCTAACTTCTAAGCTGCCTGTGTGGCAGTGAACTTTATCATGTTCAAGACGTACCAAGTCGCACACTTCTAAGCTGCCTGTGCGGCAGTGAACTATTTAAGTTAATAATTGATTTTGTTCTGTATCTTCTAAGCTGCCTGTGCGGCAGTGAACTGTTTGTAACTGTGCCAATGCTTTTCGCTTTAGGTGTGGTTCTCGCTATCAAGACCGCAAGCTTTATATTGTTAGCACTATATGAGGCACTGCTATCCCCTGAAGGTATATTGAAAGTTTTAGACTCTCTGTTTTATGGAATGCTTGTGGTGCTATTGTTGCATTACACAGGCATCCTGCCACAAGTCTTTAACAATCACGGCTTAATCATTTCGTGGACAATGGTTGTATTGCTAAAGCCTATTGAAAAAATTATAGTTAATTTAGCAAAAGAACCTCGATAAAGGAGGACGCTATGAAATTACCACTGGTCTTTTTAGGGCTATCCGTTTTTTTCTTAGTTGCACTTTATATTCAACTAAAAAGAAAGAACGCCCAACATAAGCATTGATAATCAATAAGCAGAATAAACCCGTCCATCGTGACGGGTTTTTTTATGCCTAATGAAACGTTATCTCTTTGAAGCCCACTCGGGCATGAACTCAAATTAACTATTTTGGAGATTAACAAAATGCAAGTTTCAATATTTATTTCTTTAAAGTCCGACAGCCACGGATTGTCATCAGAAGCATTCATTGACCGACAAGCAGCAGTTGATTCATTAACACACTATTTCCCGGATGAAGTCCAGGAGTGCCTTCTAAGCTGCCTGTGCGGCAGTGAACATGACCTGGTCTTGCGTAGTGTCGCTTCCACCTTCTAAGCTGCCTGTGCGGCAGTGAACTCTGCCACAAGCTCCTAAAGTAGAGAATATCTACAATATCTAGCATTAACACGCTTCCAATCAATGACCCGTCTTTATGGCGGGTTTTTTTATGCCTAGTGAAAACCTATCTCTTTGAACGCCCTAACAAGAATAAGGGCATAGAAATAATAAGAGGTAAATAATTATGGACAACATTCTAAAATGGATGGTCATTAGCTTTATTGCGTGGCCAATACTTGTATTAACTTGGGAATACATCGCTATTCCAACTTTGAGCTTTGACTTTGATTTTGTGAGTGATTGGATGGTTGTACTCTCCAAGTGCATTGATAGCGCCCTGGATGTTTTCACGTAGTAGTTGTGTAACTGTTGCCATTTTAAAATCCTTTGCCCCGCTAGGGGGCGTAATAAACTAGACCCCCTAGCGCACAGGCTAGGACTATTGATGTATTCAGTTAAATAGGTTTTCATCAGGCATAAAAAAACCCGTCACGATGGACGGGTTTATTGTTGATGTAGTCTG
>JAUUDE010000015.1 GCA_030826915.1 Thiomicrospira sp. | reverse complement strand
TACTAGGTGGGTTTATAAAAAGTCTGCAGAATAATGAGTTTGATGTAAAAGTTGCCATGAATATTGTGGCTAATGCTGGTTATCAGGCGGAATTGGAACTTGTTCAACAATCTGATATTCCAGATGATGAATCATTTATACAAGCAGAATTTGAAGTATGTATTGTCGCTTTGGCAACAATTTTGGATGAGAGAAAGCTTGGTCAATCTGGTTGGAATGCCGATGAGATGATTAAACTACAAACCTTGGTTAAGGGTAAGTAGTTATTTAGGGTCGACTAAATAAGACTGTGCGTTTAGGCTTAATGCTAAGCCACTAATTTTAAAAGAATAATATTACCCTTTTTATACAATATTTTAGTATAATTGCGAGTTCTGTTTTTTTTCTGTTCTGCATTATTTGATGTGAGACAGATTTTTTGAAAAAAATGAATTATAGAAACTTTATTTGAGGCAAAACATGACAAAAGTCGAAAGAAAGCAACAGTTAATTGATTTGATTGAGCGAGCGAAAGAGCTAGGTTACCTTACGTTTGCCGATGTAAATGATGTTTTGCCCGATGACATTGAAGAAGACCAATTAGGTCAAGTTCTGACTATTCTTAAAGATTTTGGTATTAAGCTGTTTGATTCACCACCGGATGAAGATGAGCTTCTAACTCAAGAAGGCGGTGCCTTTGATGATGCTGCTGCAGAAGCGGCACTTATGGCTCTAGCAGAAGTGGATGGCGAATTTGGCCGTACCACTGACCCAGTTCGTATGTACATGCGTGAAATGGGGTCGGTTGAGCTACTGACTCGTCATGGTGAAATTGATATTGCGAAACGCATCGAATGGGGTATTCGTGATATGTTGGATGCCTTAGCAACGTATCCTAATTTTGCGACTTCTATTCTAGACACCTTTACCAGAATGGAAGCGGGTGAAGGTAAGATTGCTGATGTGGTTCAAGGTTTTATTCGTCCAGAAGACTTAATTGATATTCCAGTTGAAGAGTTGTCCCCAGATAGTGATAACAATGAACCAAAAGAAGACGGTATTAACCTAGAAGAGTTGGATAAATTCTTAAAAACGCTTGAGAAATTAAATAAAGCGGCTCTAGACGCAGAAGCTAAATTTGGTTCTGAAGATGATAAGGCCACTAAAAAACGTCAAGCGGTTGTAGAGCACTTGCGTGGTGTGAAGATTACCCCTGTTTTCTCAAATCGTATGATTCGTAACATCAAAGACAGAATTAAAGCGATTCGAGAGCAAGAAAAAGTCATTGTTGATTTAGTGTTACGAAAGGTTAAAGTTCCTCGTCCACTATTTTTAGAAACCTTTATTGGTTCTGAAACTGATGCTGAAATGATTGATCGTTTAATTGCAGCAGCGCCTGAACAAGCAGAAGCCTTAGAATTGGTAAGACCAGATGTTAACCGCGCACAAAAACGTTTGGCGATGATTCAAAAGTCTGAAAAAATGCCAATTTCTTTGTTCAAGAAAGTCTATAAAAAATTAAGTAAAGCTGAAAACAATGCACGTATTGCTAAACGTGAAATGATTGAAGCAAACTTGCGTCTTGTAATCTCAATTGCCAAAAAATACACCAACCGTGGTTTACAGTTCTTAGATCTTATTCAGGAAGGTAATATCGGTTTGATGAAGGCAGTGGATAAATTTGAATACCGTCGTGGTTATAAGTTCTCAACTTATGCAACTTGGTGGATTCGCCAGGCAATCACTCGCTCAATCGCTGACCAGGCACGTACTATTCGCATCCCTGTACACATGATTGAAACTATTAATAAGCTTAATCGTATTCAGCGCCAGTTGCTACAGAAAATGGGGCGTGAACCAACACCCGAAGAATTAGCTGAAGAGATGGAAATGCCTGAAGATAAGATTCGTAAGGTGATGAAAATCGCGAAAGAGCCAATTTCTATGGAAACACCAATTGGTGATGATGAAGATTCATCATTAGGTGATTTCATTGAAGATTCAAACATCTTGTCTCCACAAGATGCGGCAGATTCGGAAGGTATGAGCGAAACTGTACGTGAAATGCTTAGTACTTTAACGCCTCGTGAAGCTAAGGTTTTACGTATGCGTTTTGGTTTGAGTATGAATACAGACCACACACTTGAAGAAGTTGGCAAGCAGTTTGATGTGACACGTGAGCGTATTCGTCAGATTGAAGCGAAAGCTTTACGAAAACTACGTCATCCAAGTCGCGCAGAGCGTTTGAAGAGCTTTCTTGATTAATTAATCAAACGTTTGATACAGAAAAGGCGGCTATTTCAACTATGAAATGGCCGCCTTTTTTATTTAACGTCATTAATTAGTATAAATATGCATCTAACAATTCACAAAGTGAATACCACTCGTTATAATAAGCGCCACTTAGTTACCATGCTTGGTAATAAGTATCCCATTTGGGGCCCTTAGCTCAGTTGGTTAGAGCATCCGACTCATAATCGGCAGGTCCGCGGTTCGAGTCCGCGAGGGCCCACCATACCTTAACTTACCTATAAATAATTATTTCTGCCCAAAGCTGCCTTATTTGCTGCTTCATGCGCTTTTTTGATAATGGCCTGTTTTGCTTCTAAAGAAACCGACAATACGTCTGTGAATGTGCTTTTTTCTTTTAGTTTTTGGTAATTTTTTTTTGCTTTTTCAGGGACTTTAAAGGTAGTTTCACTGTAAGAGTTATCATTGCTGAGTGGTCTGAGAATAAGGTCAGTATCTGAAAACATACGCTCAACATCTTTTATAAAAGCCTCTGTATTAAACAGAACTCTACTCTGAGTAGCCAATGTAATTGAAGCATATTCTTGCGGAGTGAAGTCTTTGTATTGGGTGATGCGATTTACGGTACTTTGTCGGTCAGCAGAAACAAAGGGTTGAATGCCTTTCATAAATTCTCGCTGCTCTAATTGCATAATTTGACTTAATGCTTCTGACTTAGCTTGTTCTAATTGTTGTTTAAATAGCCTTAAATATATAAAACCAAATAGAATTGAAATAAGAAAAATAGTGACTAAAACAGGGATGATTTTAGAGCTGAAATAAATTGCTGTTATGGTAATGATTAGCACCATAAGAACTAGCCACGACGACACTAAAATAGTGATACCCGGCTGTTTGATATACCAAGGGTAGTAGAGTTCTTCTTTGAAAAGCGTTGTATCCATGTCTATCAGTTGTTGAAGTGCACTCATATGGTCAAAGTTTTTCATTTGTATCCTTTTAGTGGCTAACAGTAACAGTCCCAACTTTACTGCCCCATCTTGCAACAGCAGCATTTGCCGCTTTTAGGGCGTTATCAGGAAGATCTAATTGTTCTAAACCCATATTACGGTATTCTTTTAACTCTTGGGTTATGTATTGTTCATCGGAATTTGAGCTGACAACGTAATTTGCTACCATGATCAAGGAGGTTAAATGGCGTACGGTTCGATCGTTTCCGAGTTTAGCGACAAATTCGGTATCATGGTGTAGAAGTATGGCTTTATAAACTGAAGGGAGAATATGCCATTTTTTACATATGAATGTTCCAAGGTGAACATGAGATGTTTGATATTGTGCTTCTTCTTTTTTAAACGCCGAAATTGGATTAGATAACTGTGATTTGTATATTTCAAAATAAGTTTCTGGTTCTAACCTTGAAAAATAAATAGCGCCTATATTTTGCATTAAACCAGCCATGTAGGCTTCAGAACGAGATACGTCATATACCCAGTATGAAAGTTCAGCAGCTGCCAAGCCAGCTTTTGCACCATAGTCTAAAATAGCCTTTTCTTGCGCTGATTGGGCAATGATTTTGGTTAAACTACTTGAAAGAAAAATATTGTAAATTTCATCGAGCCCTAAAACATTTACTGCTGCTTTAGCATCATTAATTTCTGTCTTTTCATTAGTAATATTTGTGTTTACTAAGGTTAAAAAATCACCTAATAATTCAGGGTTGTGGCTGATTAAATTCGCAATAGTAACCGTGTTTGGATACTTCTTATTTAACTCTTCTTTTAGACGTATGATTTCTTCTGGCAGAGTTGGTACTGAGGTTTTATTATAAATTTGAGCAGCGAGTGCGAGTTGTTCCTGCATGGTGTTTAATCAGTCCTTTATAGATGTCTTCACTAAACGTATTGGTTTGCTACTTATAAATAGGGCTATTAACAGTGAGTTTTTAGGTTTTGCACTTAGAAGCAGCGTAATCTTATAAATAATAACTCAAACAAACCGCCAATGTATCTTATTTTCTGGGTTGTTTTATTGGGTTCTAATATTTTTGAAACGGATTTGATTTTATATCAGAGGGTTTGGATGGGGTAAAAAATGGTAACTATATGATTTTATGAGGTTAGTTGTTATAATGTAATTTAGTTCACATGTCAGATTTGCTATTTTTAGGTCATTGTTTGTTATGGTTGGTGGAATACAAAGTTCAAATTATTTGAATACAGTTTCTATTTCCAGAGCCCATTCAGCGGTTCAAGAGAATGCTGTCCTCAACTCTGAACCTGCAAAAATGATTCAATCTGCAAGTGTTGAAACTAGTAAGCCATTAAATAGCCAGCCAGCCAGGCCTGTTTCCTTTTCTGAAAGCACTTTTCATACTCGAAATTCACCTGCCTCAACTTCATCGGATGGTAAGGACGCTGTACAGTCTAACCAACAAGAGCGTGAAACAGCGCAGCAAGAGCAGCAGGTTCAGCAGGTTATTTCTCAATTAAAAGCCAGGGATACCGAAGTTAGAGCGCATGAAATGGCTCATCTCGTTGCCGCGGGCTCTTATGCTCGTGGAGGAATGAGTTTTACCTATCAAACGGGGCCAGATGGCAGACAATACGCCATAGGTGGTGAAGTTGGTATTGATACTTCCCCCATTACTGGTGACCCAGAGGCGACAATGCAAAAAGCGATGGTTGTGCAGCGTGCTGCGTTAGCACCCGCCGAGCCTTCAGCACAAGATCAAAAAGTTGCACAAGCAGCACAACAGATGATGACTCAAGCACGAGTTGAGCTTTCTATGCAGTC
>JAUUDE010000068.1 GCA_030826915.1 Thiomicrospira sp. | reverse complement strand
TTTTTAGTTGAAAAGCATTTCAAACCGCCATGCCAATTTAAATCTAGATTTACCGAAGCAGATTTTCCAGAAAAACCTTTATTTAACTTCAAGAATTCCGTAACGGCAGATACATTACTTGACGTTAATGTAACTTGAATAACGCTGTGCCTTTTAGATTTATCGTGCCAATAAGCGCCATTCAGTTTTCCAGCACCATTACCAAAGCTACCTAAGATCTCTTTTATATTAAGGCTTTTATCATTATCAATCACTTTAAAAGAGATGTAATTAATCGCTCTTCTATCGATATTGATATTTTTACCTGTAAATACAATTTCAGGCAATAAGCTGTTATTTTCAGAGATTACATCACAATTGGTCTTTGATTTATTGTTTACTTGCTGTAAAGGCTCTTCATCAGATTCGTTTGTAAAAAAATTAAGCCGCTGCACATCAACATAAACTTTGTTATCCTCTGAAAATTCAATTGAGCCATCAATATCGCTACTTAATAAATTAAATTTTAATGGCGACGCTTTATTAGCTTGCCACGATATATCTATGTCTTGATAACTTCGGGAAAAATAAATGGTATTTTTAATGCTAACAAGAGATTTTTGCCAAGTAAGCGCTTGAACAGTTGATTCACCCTCTTTTGAAAACCCCATTTTCTCAATTAATGGTATCCACTTATCTAAATTGAGCTCTTTGATACTACCTTTAACAAAAGAGTCTGTCGATTTCTGTGAAAATGGGTTTTTAACATAGTCGCCTAGGTAACTTTTAATTGCTTTAAGCTCATAACCTTTTTTGGTACTTTTCCATAAAAGTTCTGATTGAAGCAGGCCTGGTAAGACAATGCTGGATTCAATAAGATTATTGTTAATCGTTGTATCAAATTTTAGTTTTTTGGACTTTAAATCGGTCTTCCCTAGAGGTGCTGGCAGTAAACTACCGCCTTTATCTAAATCGACAACTGCAGCAACAGAGATGCCTTTAGTTTGTGATGATTTAAATGGCACACTGACTTGTGCATGCCAAGGAATAGGGTTTGCAAACCAATCATTACGGTTTGCTAGCAAATCCCCTCTTGCACTTACTAATACTCTTTTACTTTTTGGATTGGTTTTTACTGAGGCAACGCCTGAACCCTTTAAGGTTTCAAATGTTAACTTCTTTGCTGTTACCGATTTTTCAGTGAATGATAACTTACCTTTCACTTTTTGTAACTCAAGCTTATCTATAAGCTTAATATTGGAGCCCTTAAATTGAACAGAACCTGCCACTGTTTCAGAAGCTTTGTCATAGCCTGAAATAGGAACCCACACTTTATCCAGAACAACGGTTGTATTACCTGAAAATTTTGAACCATCTTTAAAAAAAGCTTGCATGCCTATCTTATTGGCAATTGGTGATTCCGTTAGATATTCAGCCACCCTATTAAGCGGTGCATCGACCTTTCCAGATACGGTTAAAGCAATATCGGTTTGGTGCAATTCTTGGATATTGACCACCACATTTTTTGCCGAAATTCCAGGTTTAACATCTACTTTATCTACTAGGATCTTTAGGTTGTATGGGGTAAATTCTATATCAGCATCAAAGTTGGTCAACATTGGCCACTTGGAATTGAAGTTTAATTTAGCATTAGCTACACTTGCATTGAGCTTAAAAATCCCTTGTCCATTGTCAAATGGAAAATCATTTATTCGACCTTTCATTTGTCCATTGATGACGATATTCTCACCACCTTGCAACCCTTCGGTTAACCAAACCTTTAGCCTGTCTGTCATTAAAGAATAAGGTAGATATTCTTTCAGTTTAGCCATACTTGGCATGTGTAACTTAAACTGGCTATTAATAAACTCTGAATTGAGCTGCTCTGCCGTTAAACTTAACGGCATTTTATCTATTTCCACGATAGTTTCAGGCAAGTTCCATGATTTTTTATTTGCATCAAAATTGAAAATAAGCTCTTTAGGCAAATTCACTTGCATGGGTTTATTGCGAATAGTTGGAGACATAATCCATAGAGGTTTATTGGTAGATATAACCATTTTATTTGGTGTTTTATGTATCTGCATTTGTTGCAAACTCATACCTGGATAATCTGTAACAGGCACATCCAACTTATCAAATAAAATATCTAATTCTGGAATATCTAAGGTGTGCCAATTTAGCTTACCCTTCAGGTTTGAGATACTTAAGAATGCGCTTCTATCAAATAATGCCGCAATCTGAGGCGTTTTTATCAAAGATTTAACCAGTACTTTAAAAGGTTCAATATCAAAATACTCAGCATCAAAGTTCAAGAAACCATCATTACTGGCATAAAGATCCATAGGAGAAACCGTCGAAATATAGTGATTATCTAATTGAATTTTAGACAGACTAAAATGCCAATCGGTAAAGTCACGTTTGATATTTTGATATTCGGCCTGCCAATTCAACTGCATTCCAACATTACTTGGAAGCTTTTGATGTTGTTGACGCCAGACCAATGCCTGAGTGTTGAGATTTAATTCTAAATTCGCCAGTTTCGATTGAGAAACGGTTCCCTTCATATCTAAAATAAGCTCGCCTTTAGGTAGCACCTCTTGCCAGTTTATGGAGAGTAGCTTGCTTAAACGTTCAATTCTTAAAGGCCTGAAGGATGACACAGAAAAGTCCCCTGTTTCTAGGCCACCCCATACATTTGGCGTAAAGGTCGATTTCAAATTGAAGGGCTCAAAATTTAGAATATTTTTATAAGACAAACTAAATTGCGTGACCACACTTAACATTGAAGCGTTTATTGATTGAAAATCATGAAATTGAACAGAAAAACCAGGCCTGACAACTTCACTTAATATGAAGTCTTTAAAACGTATTTTTTTCCATAAATGACTAATCTTGGCATTAATTTTAATAAAATCATCGGTGGTAAGTGGCTCATCTAACTGATTCAAGTTAACTTTGGCTTGATAAGCACCCTTGGTTATATACAAATAGTCTCCATAGCCTAGCGAAGGTATGAGAATAGAAAAGCTGTTAATATCCGCTTCAAGATTTTGGGCTTGAAACTGAAATGAAGAGGAGTCGATTGACAACTGATGAAGCGCAACCTGAAAGCCAAGCCAATCTTGTTCAATTTGAATGGACTCTGCGCTAATTGTGGTATCTGTTAACCATTCTGCCGCCGAGATAAATTGTGCAGGCCAGAATTGAATCCAAGATATAAAAAGTCGTGTGATGAGAAGATAGGCAACAAAGAGCCCTAAAGCCCAATGTAAAAAATGATGCGTTCTTTTTACAATCATATTGAAATGCCTAAATATCTCAGAGTAGTTTACTAGCCATGGTTATAGGTATTCTGAAGGAAAAGTCCTGCTATATATTGAAGATAATATTAAGTGTATAAAGTTACATCATAACAACATCAAACTGCTCTGCAGAATACGTGCTTTCAGCTTGAAAGCGTATACTTTTATCTAAAAAAGCTTCTAGCTCTGCAACACTACTCGACTCTTCGTCCATAATTCTGGAGACCACACTTTCAGCAGCAATCACCCTATATTGACTGGCTTCAAACGATTTTGCCATACGAGTAATATCCCTAAAAATTTCATAAGCAACTGTCTCAGCTGTTTTAACCGTACCACTTCCATTGCAAACTGGGCATGGTTCACACAGCGTTCTTTCAAGACTTTCTCTGGTTCGTTTTCTGGTCATCTCAACCAATCCTAGACTAGAAATTGTGCTAATAGACGTTTTTACTCTATCCTTAGTTAACTCTTTTTCTAACGCAGACAGTACGTGCTGTTGGTGTTGAGAATCTTCCATATCGATAAAATCTAAAATAATAATGCCGCCCAAATTTCTTAGTCTTAATTGACGGGCAATCGCTTGGGTTGCCTCAAGGTTGGTTCGATAAATGGTCTCTTCTAAATTTTTATGCCCTACAAAAGCCCCTGTATTTACGTCAATGGTTGTCATGGCTTCGGTTTGGTCAATAATCAAGTACCCACCCGATTTAAGGTTAACGCGCTTATGCAATGCCGTTTGAATCTCTTCTTCAATATTATATAAATCAAAGATTGGCCTCTCGCCCTGATACAAACCTAAACGATCCTTTAGCTCCATGACATACATATCGACAAAACTGGACATTTTTCCTAAAGTTTCCGTGGAATCAACACGAATTTTCTCAATTCTCTCTAACGGTATATCACGCATAATGCGTAAATAAAGCGGTAAATCTTCATAAATCAACGCAGGTTTTCTGGCGGCACGCGCTTTTTCTTGCACCCCCTTCCATAAACGCTGCAAGTAAATCATATCGGCACGCATTTCGTGAAAATCGACTCCTTCCGCTACGGTTCTGACAATGACGCCGCCTTCAGAGCTTTCATATTCAGGGATACTTTTCACCATCTCTCGTAATCGATCACGCTCTTCAACACTCTCAATTTTTTGAGAAACACCTAGCGCTTTCTCAACTGGCATAAAAACCAACATTCTGGAAGGAATTGTCACCTGCATAGTAATTCTGGCGCCTTTGGTTCCTAAAGGATCTTTAAGCACCTGCACCATAATTTTTTTGCCAGGGTGTAAAAGCTTGGCAATATCATCGCACTCTTCGTCTTCATGACCAATCGCCTTATGACACACGTCTGACACGTGCAAAAATGCAGCTCTCTCTAAACCAATATTGATAAAAGCGGCTTGCATACCAGGCAATACTCGTTCGACCTTGCCCATATAAATATTGCCGACCAAGCCTCTCTTGTTGGCTCTCTCTACCCAAACTTCTTGCAAAACGCCATTTTCAACCCAGGCAACTCGGGTTTCATTTGGAGTCACATTGACTAAGACTTTTTCTTCATTATGCATGAGTGAATACCCTTATTCTTTTATAATGTTTATTCTTTATTTTTAAAACCAGACTCTATTAAAAGTTGGTCTAGTTCATATAACGGTAAGCCCATTACACCTGAGTAACTACCATGAATCGATGCAATAAAACTTGCAGCTAAACCTTGAATAGCATAGCTTCCAGCTTTACCTTCAGGTTCTCCCGATTCAATATAATGTTTAATTTCATCCTCAGTGAGGGTTTTAAATCGTACTTCTGTTACATTCACTTTTGAAAAAACTTCACCATCATAAACAATTGCAATGGCAGATAAAACCTTATGTAAGTTGCCTGATAAGAGTGTCAGCATTTTATAGGAATCGACTTGGTTTTTTGGTTTGCCTAATACTTTATCGTCAACCATCACCGCGGTATCGCCACCGATAACCCAAATTTCTTTGCCTGCGACCTTATTAAACCCTGCTAAAGCCTTCTCTATCGCTATGCGTCTTACATATGATTTAGGACTTTCGTGCGGCAAGGCCACTTCTTCAACGGGGGCATTCACCACTTCAAACTGTAAATCCACTTGCTCCAATAACTCTTTTCTTCTGGGAGAACCTGAAGCCAAATAAAGCGGTGTTTTTGTATTTTGTTGTGTCATAATTTATTCATTAAGATTTTTTAGAGCTTCATACTTTAATACAAGCCATTCTAACCCAATCACGTTGTCTGGGTGGCTTTCAAAAGCTAATTAAATGAAAACTTATACAAATAATTCAAATAGAACTTTATCGAACGATATTTAAGAGAACAGCATGGACATTATTCTGCCAGAACATACACCAGACATTTTAGAGAAAACTTTTGATAGTGTTTTTTTATACAACCACCCTCTTTATTCGTTGATGGCTGAAAAAACAGAAATGAAATGGCTTTTAGTGGTTCCTAAAAAGTCTTTGGATGCAAATTCAAACTTGACTTATATTCAAGAATTATATGGCTCAATCTACCAACTCATTGCCTATATGCAAGCCAATAAAATTGGTGAACACTTTAATATCGCTAAAATTGGAAATAAAAACCCAAACCAACATATTCACTTGATTTTTAGGGAGACTGATGATGAAGTTTGGCCGGATGCCGTATGGTGCCATGAGCCATTGAAAGCTTCTTTAACAACACCTGAAACCTTAAAAATGGCACTGAAAAGTTTCTATGACAAGGTATAAAAAACCGATTTTTTATACGTTTAAGGCTTGAGCAAAAACTTGCGCTATATGTAACGCTGAATATTCACCAAAATCTTTGAGTTGATGGCGACAACTCGTACCCGTTGCGACAATCAAGTCATCTTCAGTAGCCTGCTCTAATGTTGGTAGTAAAACCTGCTTAGCAATGGTTTTAGATACATCATAGTGCTTGTAACCAAACTCGCCAGACATTCCGCAACAACCTGACGGTATCACCTGCACATCTAGTTCAGGAATCAACTCTAACGCTTTTTTAGAATCCATCGGTTTGGCAAGTGCTTTTTGATGACAATGTACATGCAACCAAAGTTTACGGCTCAAATTATCAAGTTTAGGCAATAACTTTAAAGCATGTAATTTAAGCATCAACTCTTCATAAGAAAGAATGGTTTTTAAGCCTTGTTGTTTTAAATTTGAATCATGCTGATCAAACAACCAGGCCTTTATGCCCCCTTGCGGGGTGTGGTTGCCTTTAAAATCAGCATTATTTAATAAATTTGAGGCTTCATCACGCCAGACTAATAACTCAGATGGTTCAATACCCACAATCAAATCGTCTTGTTTATAGCCGTCTAATAAATGAATTGTATCAATAAGTGCTTTTTTAGATTCTTGTAACAGCCCTTTACTGATTAAGGCTCTTGGTGAGCTTTGAATAAAAACAGGTTCAACCTGCAAGCCCATTCTAACTAAAGAAGACAAAACAGCCTTACCCACATCCGGTTCTTGGTACTGACTAAACAAATCACACAGCACCCAAACCTTAAGCGTAGACGTTTTACTTGTATCACTGTTTTGTGCGGAATATTCAAGCCACCATTTTTGTAAATTAAATTCGCTGGCTTTTGGCAAAACTCTTCTAGAATCCACGCCCATAATGCCTTTCATTAAGGACAAGGATTGCAGCCAATTAAAGGTTTGTGGAAACTTTTGAGCCTGTTTCAATATGGAGCCATAGTTTGAAAAAGTCCAATCCGATAACGTTTTTGCAAAGGGCTTACTCTTTGTTTGATAGAGCACTTCCGCTTTTAATGCCGACATATC
>JAUUDE010000085.1 GCA_030826915.1 Thiomicrospira sp. | reverse complement strand
TTTAGAATTTGGCTCCCCAACCTGGACTCGAACCAGGGACATACGGATTAACAGTCCGGTGTTCTACCAACTGAACTATTGGGGAATAGTTGTTCAAGCTCTCGCTTGATGTGTGCGTATTATAGGGAAATAATTTTAGTGTGCAAGATTTTTTTTGTAAAATTTTAATTGTTTTATCTTTTTAAATTCACGAGCCAAAAAATCAACAACTTAGCACAATAAATCCAAGTATGCATCAAACAATACGAATACTAAATACAATAAAGACTAGCAAGCTGAGTTTTTATAACAGCCTAAAAACACAGTTTGTGGCAAAACTGTCAACAACAAGTAGATAGATTTTAACGATTTTAATTGGTGAATCTATTCGTATAAATATCTCAATTTATTAAAGCCCCAACTTGGTGCGCTCAACTTTACTAATCTAATAAACCGACTATTTAATAAGTCAAAGAAAATCCAAACCCATCACTCTTAAAAAAAATAATATCTTTAAATACAGAGACTAACTTCACATTTATATTTTTTTCGGCTCAGCTGGTTTGCATATTGCTCAACCTTAAATAACAGAAACATATAAGAATGTATTTGCATTCACAAAGGTGCATACATAATAAGCAGTCACTAATTAAGCATTAAATTCATGTAAACTTAATTTACATACTTAAAAAATATTAGTAAAGTACGATTCATTACTTATACTTAATAGATTAATACAATTTTAATAATAGGAATTTCATTATGCCAACCACTCTTCGTAAAGTAGTTATCCCAGTTGCAGGACTTGGAACACGTTTTTTACCGGCAACAAAAGCAATACCAAAAGAGATGATTACTCTAGTTGATGAGCCTCTTATTCAATATGTTGTTAGAGAAGCGGTTGCGGCAGGCTTTACAGATATTATTTTGGTAACTCATTCGTCTAAGGGTGCAATTGAAAACCATTTTGACCATAATTTTGAGTTAGAAAAAACTTTGGCTTTTAAAAACAAAACAGAGCTGTTAGAAAAAGTAGGGAACATTTTACCCGACGAAGCTAATATTATCTCTGTAAGACAACCACAGGCGTTAGGCCTTGGTCATGCGGTGTTATGTGCTGCTCCTATTATTGGAGATGAAGACTTTGCGGTTATGCTGCCAGATGTAATTCTTAGCAATAACTCTACTGATTTAAAAAATATGGCTCAGGCATATACCAAGTCGGGACATAGCCAAATCATGGTGGAGCCGGTTCCCCAATCTGAAGTTGATAAATATGGTATTGCGGATTGTTTGGGTGCCGATTTATTACCTGGTCAGTCTTCTAAAATGGCAGCTATTATTGAAAAGCCAAAAGTCACGGAAGCACCCTCAAACCTTTCAGTAACTGGGCGTTATATTCTTGATAACCAAATTTTGAACTTATTAAAAGTTACCCCAAAAGGGGCAGGAAATGAGATTCAACTTACCGATGCTATTGCTCAGCTTATGGAAATTACCGATGTTGAAGCCTATTGTTTACAAGGAACCAGTTACGATTGTGGAGATAAGCTGGGCTACCTTAAAGCAAGCGTTGAATTTGCCGTTCAACACCCAGTATTGGGCAATGAATTCAAAACTTGGTTAAAAGAGTATATCTAATGAACAAACTTCCTTCTTATGATGTATTAAAACAACTCAGTCAACAGGCAAAAACACGTCATTTAGCGAGTTTATTTAATGAAAATCCTGATCGCTTCTCCGGTTTTCATGCCAAGTTACCAGGCCTGGTACTAGATTATTCTAAACAAAATATTACCAAGGAAGAGCGAGAAGCACTTCTAAACCTTGCTGAAGAGGCCAAGCTTTCTGAATGGATTGAAAAACTCTTTAAAGGTGAAAAGGTCAATCACACCGAAGGAAGAGCCGCTGGCCACACTGCGTTACGAGACTTGCAAAATCCCAAGCCCGAAGTCAGTAAAGAGTGGGAAAAGATGGAACATCTTGTTGATCGTATTCACACTAAACAACTTAGAGGTTTCTCAGGTAAAGCCATAACCGATGTGGTCAATATTGGTGTGGGAGGAAGTGATCTTGGGCCCTTAATGGTGACCCATGCGTTAAAAGGGGTAAGAAGCCCGCTTGCTCCAGAACTTCACTTTGTTTCTACCCTAGATGGTAAGCAGTTACAGAGGCTTTTAAAAACCCTTTCTGCAGAAACAACCTTATTTATAATAGCTTCTAAATCCTTCACCACAATCGATACCTTATCTCTTGCTAAAACAGCCAGAGAATGGATTGAATCTCACTCCCCTAGTAAGGCAGGCACCCTACAACATTTTATTGGTGTTTCGACTAATACTGAAATGATGAATGATTGGGGTCTACTGCCAGATCATCAACTATTATTTTGGGATTGGGTTGGCGGTCGCTTTTCTCTTTGGTCAACCATTGGCTTATCCATTGCATTGCAACAAGGCATAGAGGGTTTTAAATCTTTTTTGCAAGGCGCAAATGAAATGGATTTGCACTTTAGAAACACGCCATTTAAAGACAATACAGCTGTTTTACTTGGACTAATAAGTGTATGGAATATTAACTTTTTGGATCTAGCTGGTCAGGCAATACTCCCTTATGACTCACGCTTGAAATATCTAGCAAGTTACCTTGAGCAACTTGTTATGGAGAGTAACGGAAAACATGTAAACCGAGCAGGAGAAAATGTTAATTATCGAACTTGCCCTATTCTTTGGGGTGAAGTTGGCCCTAACGCGCAACACGCCTTTTACCAGTTAATGCACCAGGGAACTGAGCGCGTCATGGCGGACTTTATTTTATATGCTCAAGCTCATGGTAATACGGAACGACATACCTTCCACCACAACCTAAATATTGCGAACTGTTTGGCACAAAGTAGAGCCTTGATGATTGGTCAAAAAGGCGATGACCCTCACAAGGATTATCCGGGTGGACAAGTTTCAAATACACTACTGTTTGAAAAACTAGACGCTAAACACCTAGGCATGCTTATAGCGCTTTACGAACACAGTGTTTTTGTGCAGTCCGTGATTTGGGATATTAACCCGTTTGACCAATGGGGTGTTGAACTCGGTAAGAAAATTGCCTTAGAAATTTTACAAAAAATCGAAGCAAAAGACGCTTCCGATTTAGACAGCTCCACACAAGGCATCTTACAAACCATATGGGATACACAAAATGAAAATTAATGTTTTTGGAAATAGCGTAAGTGCAATGGTTTGTGCGGGTTGTTTAGCAGAAACCGGAAATCATATTACTTTAGTTGGTAAACGCCCCAATGAAATTGCCGAACCAGGCCTGGTTGAATTACTTGATAGCCAACTGGCTGCAGGTCGATTAACCATTAGTGATAACTTTAACCCTCAAGCTGAATGTCATATTATGGCTTTGGGGCCAGAAGATTGCAAAAATGCGAAACGCATAGCTACAGACTTGGCTGCCGCAGCTCTAAAAGACAGCACTTTGATTGTACGCAGTAATTTTAATATTGGCTTAGCAAAAGAGATTGCACAAACGGCTCAACTTGAATTTGCAGTCAACCCCGACTTTACGGCTGACGGACATGCAATTCAACGTTTCACTCGACCTGATAGAATTATCATTGGAACGAACAGCGAAAAAGTCAGACAGCAAATCAGACAAATTTTTGCCCCTTTCAACCGCAACCAAGATGTCATCATTAACATGACTCCTGCCTCAGCTGAATTAACCAAATACGGAACCAATGCCATGTTGGCAACACGTATTTCTTTAATGAATGAACTGGCCTCTATTTCAGAAGTCATTGATGCTGATATTGAAGAAGTTCGTCTTGGACTCGGTGCCGATAAACGTATTGGTAGAGCCTATCTATACCCTGGAACGGGGTTTGGTGGTGACCATTTCACTCGAGATCTTGAACGAATCAAATCTATGCTTCCGCAGGCACATCAAAAAGGCGGTCATAGCCTGCTTCAAGCGGTAATCGACATTAATGAAAACCAGAAAGAACTGTTTTTTAGAAAGTTATGGCAACACTTTGACTGCAATCTTAAAGGCAAAACCGTTGCAATATGGGGGCTAGGTTATAAACCTCATACCACCTCTATTGAAAGTTCAGCTAGCGTGGCATTAATTAAAGCATTTATTCATCAGGGTTGTAATTTACAGCTACACGACCCTTTCGCTTTAGATACAGCAAAAAAATGGGTTCATAAACATTTCTCTAATGTTCAGCAACAACAAGTTTCTTTTCATACCGAAATGTATGATGCGAGTAAACAAGCTGACGCTTTATGTGTGTTAACCGAATATAAGGCGTTTTGGTCTCCTGACTTAACTCTGCTTAAAGAAAACATGCAGACTCCGATTATTTTAGATGGTCGTAACCTTTATAATAAGTACTGGATAGAAGACAACCACTTCAGCTACTACGGCGTTGGGCGTTAACCAGTTAATAAATCAAAAATTAAGAGCCTTAAATTATTATGACAAACCTTGCTACTTTTAAAGCCTATGACATTAGAGGTATTGTGCCTCAAGATTTAAACTCAGATTTAGCCTATAACATTGGCCGAGCTTTTGCGAGTGAACTACAACCTAAAAACATGGTGATTGGTTACGATATTCGTTTGGAGAGCCCAGGCCTGTCAGAAGCACTCTGTAACGGTTTGATGGACTCAGGTGTCGATATTATTCATTTAGGACTATGTGGTACAGAGGAAGTGTATTTTGCTACCGACCACTACCAGGCTGACGGCGGCATTATGATTACTGCTAGTCATAATCCTAAAGGTTACAACGGTATGAAGTTGGTTTCTAAAGGCTCAAGACCAATTAGTGGTGATTCTGGTTTAAAAGCCATAGAACAGCGTGTTATCAACAATGATTATATGCCCTTGGCTGAAACCAAAGGTAAGTTTGAACTTAGAGATGATAAGTCAGCTTATGTATCCCACCTGCTCACCTATATTGATGTTGAAAACCTACCTGAGATGCATATTGTGGTAAATGCTGGCAATGGTTCAGCAGGGCCTACATTTGATGCATTGGCTGCTAAATTACCTTTTAAGGTCACCAGAATCCATCATGAAGTCGATGGTAATTTTCCAAATGGCGTTCCTAACCCAATGATTGTCGAAAATCGCGACATTACCAGCCAGACTATTCTTGCTGAAAAGGCCGATTTTGGAGTTGCTTGGGATGGTGATTTTGACCGTTGCTTCTTATTTGATGAACACGGCCAGTTTATTGAAGGTTACTACTTAGTAGGATTATTAGCTGAGACTTTGTTAAAAAGTCACCCTGGTGAAAAAATCGTGCATGACCCTCGCTTAACTTGGAATACTATTGAGCAAGTTCAGCAAGCTGGCGGCATCCCAATTCAATCCAAAACTGGCCACGCGTTTATTAAAGAACGTATGCGCAAAGAAGACGCCATTTATGGTGGTGAAATGTCTGCCCATCATTACTTTAGGGACTTTGCTTACTGTGACAGCGGAATGATTCCTTGGTTGTTAATTGCCGAATTAATGAGCAAAACGAGTAAAAGTTTGTCAGAGCTCATTAAAGAACGTATGCAGGCTTATCCATGTAGTGGCGAGATTAATTACAAAGTTAAAGACAGCCAAAAAATTCTGGCGGCCGTGCAGGAAAAATATGAATCAGAAAACCCTATATTGGATGAAACTGACGGCATTAGTTTAGAATTTGCCGACTGGCGAATGAATATCCGTCTTTCTAATACAGAGCCTTTACTACGTTTAAATGTAGAATCAAGAGGTGATGCAGGCCTGGTTAATCAAAAAGTAAAAGAGATTGAAGAAATTATTTATGCCGACTAACTCTAATTGAGATCTTTGCACGTAAAAGAACTTCACTCAAAAGGCTTAACTCAGTTTAAGCCTTTTTTCATCATTGGTTTTAATAACCCTTATTAGCAAATCCGTATTTCACTTCTCTATAAATTATTAATCTAGCTTTCTCATCCAGTACCAAGCCACAAAAAGCAACACAATCGATGGTGCTACTGCACCTAATGCCACAGGTAATTGATAAACCACAGAGACGTTACCGATGAGTTGGTTAATTAAGTGAAAACCCATGCCAATGAGCACACCTAAAAAGATTCTTTGTCCCACACTGACTTGGCGCATAGAGCCAAATATAAGTGGGAAAACAATGGCTATCATCGCTAGAACCACAATAGGAGTGGCAATTTTTCTCCAAAACGACAAGGCATAAGGGCCAGAATCTAGGCCATTTTCTTCTAGAAATGTAATGTAATGATATAAATCCCAAGCACTTAAATAACGGGTTTCTATACCTAAGTTCGATAAGTCTTCCGGTTTCAATGGAAATTTAATCTTCATCTCATCTAAATTTTTAGAAGCGTAACTTAATCTAACGGGCAACTGCTCAGTTTTTGGCAAACTTTGTAAGCCAACTTGTTTCACATTTTTAAACACCCACCCATCCTGATAGCTGGCTTTTTCTGCCTGTAATACACCATTTATTTTGTTGGAATCTAAATCATAAATTTCTATTCCTCTTAAATCATGGCTGGAAATAATCCGACTCACGTGAATATAGCTTTCATCATCTTTAATCCAAAGACCAGCTGACGAACCAATTGAAAAAGTTTGATTTAACGCCTCTGCACGCATTTTTTTTGCATACGCTTCACTGCTCGGTGCAACAAATTCTCCGATTAACGCCATAACTATCCACATCATAAAAGCGGTTTTTAATACCGCCCAAAGAATGCGTTTAATGGACCAACCCGTCACCCTAAGCACGGTTAGCTCGGACTGATTCGCTAAACTACCTAATCCCATAAGGGTGCCAATCAACAA
>JAUUDE010000002.1 GCA_030826915.1 Thiomicrospira sp. | reverse complement strand
TGAGGAAGCCAAAAAAGATATTGGCGAATATTTAATGAGTTACTACAACTGGCAAAGACCTCATTCGTACAATGATGGTCAAGCACCTGCAGTAACAGAAGAAAAACTTAAAATATCGTTCGGGATTTGTTGACCACTACACATTGTTGCTAGGTTTGGTGGTGATGAGTTTGTTATTGTTTTAAACAACTTATCAGATAATCAAGAGGCCGCTTCAGCCAAAGCTATTAAAATAGCACAAGAAATCAAAAAATGTATTTCACAACCAATATTATTAACGAATAAGCAAATTGCCATTCCACTTGAATATGAAGTAGCATCAAGTGTTGGTATTGTTATGTTTCCAGAAGAATCTGATAATCCTGAACGACTTTTGCAACTAGCTGATTTAGCTTTATATAAAGCTAAAGAGAAAGGCCGCGATAATATCATTTTGTTTGAAGCGCCAGCTTAAAAAGGCAATTTTTACAGGAGGGTTAAGTCTTTTTTATCAACCTCAATATGACAGTAATTTAAAATTAATTGGTGCAGAAGCTTTAGTTAGATGATAATGGCAACATGATTATGCCAAATGAGTTTATTCATTTAGCCGAAGAATCTAATTTAATTATTCCTATGGGTCTTAATCTCCTAGAAAAAGCCTGTTTACAACTTAGTAAATGGAGTAAAAATCCTAATTTAAAACACATTTCAATAGCGGTTAATGTTAGTGCCAAGCAAGTCTGGCATAAAGATTTTGTGGAGAGTTTTTCTAAGATTATTAAGAACAAATGTATCAACCCAGGTTTATTAACCATTGAAATTACAGAATCGATTATGGTTAGAGATATGTCTCAAACAATAAAAAAATTGATTGAACTAAAAAAGTTAGGAATTAAAGTTTCTTTGGATGATTTTGGTACAGGATTCTCTTCTTTAAGTTATTTAAAGCGACTGCCAGTAGATGAAATTAAGATTGATGCTTCGTTTGTCCAAGATATTGTTGAAAATGCTTTAGATTTAATGATGGTTAAAGCTATACTCGATCTGGGTTTGAATTTTAATGTAGGTGTAATTGCAGAAGGCGTTGAGAGCACCGAGCAGATGACTTGCTTACAAGCTATGAACATGCCTTATTATCAAGGGTTTTATTTTAGCAAGCCGCTTCCTGTAAAAGATTTTGAAGCTTTAGAAACGCATCAATAATAGCTGTTGACTTAATATTTCATTTTATCGTTTACTTAGCTTTTTTTATTTTTCTGAGCAACTGGTGCATTAGAGTTTGCACCTACATTTAAATGAAAGATGACTTTTTATTCTTACTAGTTTTCATAGATTTGTTCTTACAGAAACCATCAGTTTATCAAGATGTTATCTAATGTCTAAAGATATAACACAAGGTACTAATACAGAGGCCTATTCTTATAGAAAACGTTAAGCAAACTCAGTTTTCATTTAGAGCAAAGTTCATAGTGTACTTTTTTAAAAATACAAAGAATCATGAGATATTTAATATTGAAGTCATTGTATACAGCTTTTTCAGCAACCTAAAAATAGAAATAACACAACGGTTCGTGTTTAAAGGTTTTTACAATATGAAAGAGATGTTTGATTCTATATAGGTGCTTTACAGTTTCTTATAGGTGGTGTACCTGTAGAATGACTGAATTTCGTTAGTGGAGTTTGAAAAGCTGTATTTGAGGAACGATTAATGCACTTTAGATGTCAGGTCTAACCAAAAAGCCCATTTAATTTCACTATGAGTTTAGAGGGGCTTTAGGTATTTGATGGATTAGTTAACCACCTTATCAGTGATGTACACCGCCATCGCCATGTGCATGACCATGTTCAATCTCTTCTTCTGTCGATTCACGTAAGCCAACCACTTCAACGTCAAAAGTTAAAGCTTGACCTGCTAGCGGGTGATTTCCGTCAACGGTTACTTGGTCTCCGTCAATATGGGTTACTTCAACAGAATGCATACCTTGTTCAGACTGTGCTTCAAAACGCATACCTACTTCTAGTTCTTCAACACCTTGGAACATTGAAGATGGAACGGTTTGAACTAAAGCGTCTACTCGCTCGCCATAAGCCTGTTCTGCTGGGATGGTTGATTTGAATTTATCACCGACTTTTTTACCCTCAAGCTCAGCTTCTAATCCTGGAATTAAGTTATTGTGCCCGTGAAGGTAAGCAAGCGGGTTACCGTTAGAAGCATCCATCTGCTCACCATGTTCATTGGTTAAGGTGTATTCGATTAATGCCACTTTATCTTGTTCAATATTCATTTTTTATATCCTGAAAATCTGTAATTTTTTAGTCGACTACTTAGCTTGAATAGAAATGGTTCTACTATTGACACTTATGATACCGTTTCAATTTCATATCTGCACTGAATTTAAGCGTGTTTTGTGCAAGCCAGTAAAATTAATCGTGTTGATGTCCACCAGCACCGTGTGCATGACCGTGTGAAATCTCTTCTTCAGTGGCATCACGAATATCGATTACTTCTACTTCAAAGGTTAAGTCCATGCCTGCCATTTCGTGATTACCATCAACGGTAACGGTTTCTTCAGAAATTTCAGTGATAACAACAGAGTGAAAACCTTGTTCTGACTGCGCTTCAAAACGCATCCCAACTTCCAGTTTTTCAACGCCTTGAAACATGTCTTTAGGCACTCCAGATTGCACAAGGTGATCTTGTTTCTCACCATAAGCCTCTTCAGCAGGAATGGTTGCTGTGAATTTGTCGCCAGCTTGTTTTCCTGTTAATTCCGCTTCTAAACCAGGGATAAGATTGTGGTGTCCATGCAAGTAGGCAAGTGGTTCGCCATTCGATGCATCCATTTGATTACCATCGGCATCGGTAAGTAGGTAATTTATCTGTACAACTTTATTAATTTCAATTTTCATTGCGACTCGGCTATTAGTTTGTGTAAAAAAAGGTATGATACTAAAAAATTAATTAACTTGGAGAAATACAATGTTGTGGCTTAAAACCTTTCATATTTTATTTGTGATGTCCTGGATGGCAGGTATCTTTTATTTACCTAGAATTTTTGTACATTTTGTAGAAGGAAAAGAAGCAGGGCAGGATGTTGATCGTTTAGCGATTATGGCGAAAAAGTTATATGGTTTTATGACGATTATGATGATGTTGGCAATTGGTACGGGTATTTGGCTTTGGTTGGCGTATTTTCCAATAGCCGAAGGTATGGGCTGGTTACACGCTAAAATTGTGTTTGTATTGTTAATGTTGGCCTACCATCTATGGGCCAAAAAACGCATGAAAGAGATGCAAGAAGGCCATTTGGATCACAGTGGAGTTTATTACCGTTGGGCAAATGAAATTCCACTGTTTTTAGTAACCGTTATTCTAATTCTAGTTGTTGTAAAACCTTTCTAATTTCTTTCTATGTCTAACCTAGCGTTTGATTTTTATCAAAAGTTGTAGGTTAGACGCACATTCGTGTTATAAATGCTATCGCTCTCTATGTACAGTGTTTCATCATCAATTTGTGGATTTTTAAACATTTGAATGGATGGCGTAACCGACCAGTTTTTTCCTAAATTTTTATTCCAATATGCTTCAATAACTTGAGGGTTTTTGATACTTGTTCCTTGAATATAGTCTGACTGAAAAGTCTGGCTGTAGCCTAACCCAAACACATCGTCATTATTGGCGTACTGGTAAGCCAAAGAGAAAAATTGGTCTGTTGTTGCTACTTTAGGGTTAGAAGCGCCAAGCCGCATTGAAAAGCCGTGTTTTTGTATACTTTTATCAATGTTTACATAGACTCCATAGTTGAATAGATGTTTTTGTGTACTATCATTTAACGCCTCATGCTCTCCATTATGTAACCAAATACCGGATTTAATTTCTAATTGTGCAGTATTAAACTGCGTTTCAAGAGCACTAAAAATGCCTTTTTGATCATCTCGAACTTCAAACAAATTACTGTAACTATGAGCAGCGTTGTCTGACAATCCGTGCGTTGATGAAATAAATAGAGTAGATCCGATTGTTTCAGAAAATTGGTGTTGATAAGCAAAGCCTAAAACATAGTCTGGAAAATCAATGACCGGGTTGTTGACAAGTGAAGAGGTGATAAATTGCATGTTTTCATCGTTAGCAAACGAAGAACTGTCTAAAAAAGCAGTTGCATCAACCAGGCCTGCTGTTATTTGATTATTTGCATTAAATGTCTTCTGAATGAAAAATTCTGATACTTGAATGCGACCTTGATTGGCCTCATCCTCAGCTGAACCTGCATCAGCATTACTGTCGGCAATCAGCTTAGAAACGGTATGATTATTTTGCGTAGAAGCCGCTTCAATGTGCAAATTCCATAAAATTGAAGAACTTGCCTGATAAGTAACGGTCAAGTCTGCAGAAAGCGTATTACTAGGCACTAAGTCACGATCTGAACTAGATTGATGGATATAGTTTAAGTTTGCAGTGTAATCCAAAGCTTTGGTTTCTACCGCCATGTTAGTTTGAGTTGGGCTGGCTTGGATAATTGGTGTAAAGCCAAAAATACTAAGCGCTAAAAGCAATTTGGTTCTAGATAATATTGGTTTGTTTAATTTGAATTCAGGTTTAAATTGTTTCATTTTTATTGTTTCATTTTTATTGTTTTATTTTTTAATTTTATTGTTTTACCCATTGTCATTACAGGATTAATCACAGATATTTTGTCCTTTCCATGAACATTGAAGCGGAAAGACAATCGCGTGATCCATTTCTACGCGTACGCCAATTTTGGAACCAACAGGGTGGTCATGATGAGATTGGCTCATACACTGCAGTAGTTCACCATTATCAAGTTTTAAGGTAAATAGGTAGTGAGAGCCTCTAAAGGCTCTACTAACAACATCAAGCTGCCATTCACTGTCATCGTCATGCACAATGTCGTCAGGTCTGACAAGTACCGATACTTTTTGCCCTGTTTCAACCTCAAAAGGCAGGTTGGTTTTAAGTAAACCAATTTCTGTGTGTACACCTTGGCATTCGCAAATAGAACCTTGAATGAGCATACCTTGGCCAATAAAGTCGGCAACAAATGGGTCGGCAGGTTCGTGGTAAATCTTGTAGGGTGTGTCCCATTGCAGTAGGCTTCCTTGGTTTACAATGCCAACGCTATCCGCCATAGCAAAAGCTTCGTTTTGGTTATGAGTGACCATTAAGGCGGTAATGCCTTCTGATTTTAAAATCTCTCGTACTTCACGAGCTAGGTTTTCACGCAATTCAACATCTAAACCTGAAAAGGGTTCATCCATTAACAGAATGCTTGGTTTGGGTGCCAAGGCTCGAGCAAGGGCGACACGTTGCTGTTGTCCACCCGAAAGTTCATGAGGGTAGCGTTTCTCGATACCAGGTAAACCAACAAGTTCGAGCAGCTCCTTTGTTCGCTTTTTTTTCTCTTTATAGGTCGCTTTAGATAACCCAAAGTGAATATTATCAGCAATATTCATGTGCGGAAAAAGCGCGTAATCTTGAAACACCATGCCAATATGTCGTTGTTCGGTAGGAATATGAACTTGCTTTGATGAGACAAGTTGTTCACCTAAATAGATTTCTCCTTCAACAACGGGATGAAGCCCAGAAATGGTTCGCAACAGGGTGGTTTTCCCACATCCACTAGGGCCAAGCAGACAACCAATCTCTCCTGCAGAGAGTTGCAGGTTAATAGCATTTAAAATTTGTATATTGCTGTGAGTACATTTCACGGTTTTAACAGAGAGTTCACGCATGTTTTTTTCCAATCATTTTACTAAGGATAATCACAGGTATCAGGCCTGTTAAGACAATAAGCAGGGCAGGCAAACCTGAGTCTGCAAGGCGTTCATCAGCCGCCATTTCATAGGCTCTCACTGAAAGGGTGTTAAAGTTAAACGGTCTTAAAATTAAGGTGGTTGGCAGTTCTTTCAAAACTTCAACAAAGACAAGTAAAAAGGCGGTAATGATGCTGCTTTTTAAAAGCGGGATATGAACCTCTTTAAGTATCTTAAAGCGGCTAGCACCTAAAGTACGTGCTGAGTCATCCATAGTCGGTTTGATTTGTTCTAAACCTGAATCGATGGTCTGTAAGGAAACGGAAAGAAAACGCAAGGTATAGGCAAAAACTAATGCAATCAGAGTACCTGACAGCAACAGGCCTGTTGAAATACCAAAATTGCTTTGCATCCACTCATCAATGGAATTGTCTAGCCAGGTAAGGGGAATCATCACCGCAATCGCCATAACCGTACCAGGAATGGCGTAACCCAGAGTTGCTATACGTGTGGAAATGTTGGCAAGAGGGTGTTGATTAATACGCTTTAAATACGCCAGAGTTAGGGCAATGAATAGCACAATGATTGCGCTAATAAAAGCAAGAGAGAAACTGTTCCATACCAAAGTATAAAATTCACTATTTAGCCCCTCTTCAGCGGTTGCAATGCTCCAATATAAAAGCTGTGCCGCAGGGATTAAAAACCCAAGCAGAACAGGCAATAAACATACTAAAAACGCAACTAGGTTTTGTCTGCCTTTAAGCGGTGTTAATGTTTGGTCTTGAGGCTTTTTATTAGAGTTAAAGTATCGAGCCTGTCTTCTTGACCAGAGTTCTAATAGCATTACTGTAGCAACAAAAGCGAGCAAAATAAGAGAGAGATGCGCACTGGTAGTAGTATCACCAAAACCAGTCCATGTTCTGTAAATGCCTGTGGTGAACGTAGGCACGCCAAAGTATTGTACGGTTCCAAAATCAGCAAGCGTTTCCATTAAAGCAAGGGTTAACCCAGCGATTATGGCGGGGCGAGCCATTGGTAAGGCAACCAAAAAGAAACCTTTAAATGGCCCCGCTCCTAAGGTACGACTGACCTCCATTGCTTGTGAGCCATTGTTGGCAAAGCTACTTCTAGCCAGCAGGTAAACATAAGGGTACAGTACAAGAGAAAACATCAGTACAGCGCCCCCTAAAGAGCGGATTTCTGGAAACCATGTGTTGATACTGGCAACGGAGAAAATACTTCTTAAATAGGTTTGCACAGGCCCTTCAAACTCAAGCAGGCCTGTATAAGTGTAAGCAATAATATAGGCAGGAAGTGCTAAGGGTAAAAGTAAAGCCCATTGAAAAAAAGACCGCCCAAAAAACTGATACTGACTAACTAACCATGCGCTGCTTACACCAAAGAGTAGGGTGCCAATTGCAACACCAAACATCAACCACAAAGAGTTGACGATATACTCTGGTAATAAGGTTTCAGACAGGTGAAGCCAGTTTTCATTTGTCGGTTCAAAAATGAAACTGAATAAAACCCAAATAGGCGTGGTCATAAGTAATGTTATGACCAACGAGAGCAGTAACCAGCGGTTAAGCGAATTTTTCATGATACTTCTTAATTAACCTTATAAGCCTAACGCCAGCCAGCTCTATCCATAATACGAACGGCTTCAGCGTTTAATTCACCAAGCTTGGTTAAATTTAAAGCATCACTTTTAAAATCACCCCAACTTTTTAATGTATCGCTGAGTTCTGCGTTTTTAATAACAGGGTATTCATTATTGACTTTTGCATACCAGACCTGTGCATCTTTAGATAATAAAAAATCAATTAATTTTAATGCGTTATCTTTGTTTTTGGACGCTTTAGTAATTGCGATACCACTAACATTGATGTGTGCACCACGGTCGTTTTGATTTGGCCAAAAAACAGCCACTTTACTTGCCGCATCTTTCTGCTTTTGGTCTTTACCGTTAATCATTTGCCCTAAATAATAAGTGTTAACAATGGCGATGTCGCATTGCCCAGCTGCCACCGCTTTAATCTGGTCACGGTCACCACCTTTGGGTTTACGAGCAAAATTAGAGACTAAGCCTTTTGCCCATTGTTCGGTTTTTTCTTTACCTTGATGTGCAATCATTGATGAGACAAGTGATTGGTTATAAATATTGTTAGATGAACGAATGCAGATGCGTTTTTTCCATTTAGGGTCAACTAAATCTTCATAAGTGCTTAACTCCGATGGCTTAACTCGGTCTTTTGCATACACAATTACACGAGAGCGAGTTGTCAGACCAAGCCAGTAACCATCTTTGTCTTGCAGGTTGACAGGCACTTTATTTTTTAAAGCTTGCGTTATAGCAGACTGTAAAACACCAGATTCTTTTGCTCTATGTAGACGTCCAGCATCCGTTGTAATCAAAATATCGGCTGGTGTGTTTTTGCCTTCAGTCTGCAAACGTTTCAAAAGGGCATCGGCTTTACTGGTGATTAAATTAACCTCAATACCTGATTCGCGGGTAAATTCATCAAGTAATGGTTTGATTAATTGTTCTTTACGTGCCGAGTAAACGTTAACTTCATCGGCTGCATAGAGGTTTACAGGTACAGATAAACTGATGCCTATAATGCTACTTGCCAGATAAGTAAAAGGTTTGTTCCATTTCATCATTTTTAAATCCCTAAAAGTGTCGATCTCAACTTAAAGGGTATTGTAAATGATAATGATTGCTATTTACAAGAAAAATCCTTAAACTTTTTAAACAAAGACAAGTTTGAATTAAATATAGGTTAAATAGTCGACTAAATAGGTGTTTAAGTATGAAAATTGAAATTAAGTCAGAGCAATTAGCTAAAAATTGTGGAAGCAGGTTTTCTTCATCCAAGTGATATTCGCTGTTTGGATAACGAAACTAAGTCGTTGTTGAAACTACTCTGTTTAAAAATGTGTCAGCCTAAAAATTGCCATCAATGTGATTTGCAAAGCTCGTGTGCAATAAAACAGACTTTTAGGGAAATGAAACATATTCATCAACACAATTTGGTATCGGTTCAAAGTGATAGGGACATGGCTCGCTAAATATATCTCTTCTAGGCTTAATCAGTTAAAATACCACAACTGAAATTTTAGGAGAGTAGTTAGCATGTCAAAACAACAGCCTACCGTAGGTGTCATAAGTCTGGGATGCCCAAAAGCCACAGTGGATAGTGAACGAATCTTAACCCAGTTAAGAACAGAAGGTTATCAACTTACCAATAGCTATCAAGATGCCGACACAGTCATTGTGAATACGTGTGGTTTTATTGATAGTGCAGTGCAAGAGTCATTGGATACGATTGGTGAGGCTTTGGAAGAAAATGGTAAGGTCATTGTTACAGGTTGTTTAGGCGCGAAAGAAGATCAAATTACCGAAGTGCACCCTAAAGTTTTAGCGGTTTCAGGGCCTGCAGCCTATGAAGAAGTGTTAACTGCGGTACACGATGTTGTTGAACCACCAAAACATAATCCGTTTGTTGATTTAGTGCCACCGCAAGGAATTAAATTAACGCCAAAACATTTCGCGTACTTAAAAATATCCGAAGGGTGTAACCATAGATGTACCTTTTGCATTATTCCATCGATGCGTGGTGATTTAGTTAGCCGCCCAGTTGCAGATGTGATTAATGAAGCAAAACGTTTGAAAGAAGCAGGTGTTAAAGAGTTATTGGTGGTTTCTCAAGACACGGCGGCTTACGGTGTGGATGTAAAATACAAAACCGAATTTGCCGAAGGGCGTCCAACCAAAACGTCTATGGTAGGTTTATCTGAAGCCCTAGGTGAAATGGGGGGGGTAGATGAGTTTTGGGTACGTTTACACTATGTTTACCCTTACCCAAATGTGGAAGAGGTTATTCCATTAATGGCAGAGGGTAAAATATTGCCGTATTTAGATATGCCGCTGCAACACGCTAACCCTCGTGTCTTAAAAGCGATGAAACGCCCAGGGAATGTAGAAAAAACACTGGAACGTATTAAAAAATGGCGTGAAGCGGTACCGGATTTAACCATTCGTTCTACTTTTATTGTTGGTTTCCCTGGTGAGACTGAAGAAGAGTTTGAGGATTTGTTAGATTTTCTTAAAGAAGCGCAATTGGATAGAGTAGGTTGCTTCCAGTATTCACCAGTTGATGGCGCAACGGCCAATGAGATTGCTGAGCAAGTGCCTGATGAAATCAAACAAGAGCGTTATGACCGTTTTATGCAATTACAGCAGAAAATCAGTGCTGAAAAAATGCAAGCCAAAGTGGGCAAAGTCATGAAGGTGCTGGTTGATGAAATTGACGATAAGGGAGCAGTAGCACGTTCAATGGCGGATGCACCAGAGATTGATGGTATGGTGTTTATTGATGATGCGTTTCATCTTCAGCCAGGGCAGTTTGTTACGGTTGAGATTATTGGTGCGGATGAATATGACCTCTGGGCAAAACCGGTTGATGAATTTGTGACTCAAGAAAGTTCTTATATTGAACTGGGTTAGTAAAAAATAAGATTTTATTGACTGAAAAGGCTCCAAATTAGAGCCTTTTTTGTATTTTTATTTGCCATTGATTACATTCTATTTCAATGAACTTGCTCCTTCTTTGCGTTATCATTGCTTTACTTAAATTTTAACAAAGCACTCTTATGTCTTTATGTTTGGGGTTTGACCCCATTATCTCCGCTAAACCCAAAGTTTTGATTTTGGGCACTATGCCTAGTGTTGAATCACTTAATCAAGCTTTTTACTATGCACATCCCAGAAACGCTTTTTGGCCAATTATGAGTTCAATCTTTGATTTACCAATTGACTCTGATGAGGATAAAACAGCCTTGATTCGACAAGCAGGCCTGGTGCTTTGGGATGTGTTAGCGGCTTGTGAGCGACAAGGTAGTTTGGATTCGGCTATTAAAAATCCGCAAGCAAATGATTTTGAAATGCTTTTAGAAAAATATCCAAGTATTAAAACCATCTGTTTCAATGGTAAAAAAGCCGAACAACTCTTTAAACGTTACGTTATCAAACAGCAGTCTATTCCAGATGATATTGAATACATTGTTTTATCATCAACCAGTCCAGCCAATGCGGCAATAACCGCAGAAGATAAACGGTTGTTTTGGCAAGAAAAAATATCTCATTTAGTATAGAATACGCGCTCAGTTAATCAAATTCATTATTTTAGGAGATTTGCCTTGAAAGCAGACAACCTTAATACACGTGTTGTATCAGAACTTTTATCGCCCGCCGGCACAACCAAAAACATGGAATATGCCTTTGCCTACGGTGCTGATGCCGTTTATGCAGGCCAACCTCGTTACAGTCTTCGTGTTAGAAATAATGAGTTTGATGAAGAGAATCTAGCCAAAGGGATTGCTCGTGCTCATGAGCTTGGCAAGAAGTTTTATGTAGTGAGTAACATTGCCGCACATAACTCTAAAGTGAATACTTACATGAAAGACATTGAGCCGGTTATAGCAATGAAACCGGATGCTTTAATCATGTCTGACCCAGGCCTGATTGCAATGGTTCATGAGAAGTTCCCAGAACAAGAGATTCACCTATCGGTTCAATCCAATGCGGTAAACTGGGCTACGGTAAAGTTTTGGTATCAAAATGGTGTACGCCGTGTGGTACTTTCTCGCGAATTATCCATTGCTGAAATTCGTGAAATTCGTGAAAAAGTACCAGAGATGGAACTGGAAGTTTTTGTTCACGGGGCTTTGTGTATTGCTTATTCTGGCCGCTGTCTTCTATCTGGTTACATCAATAAACGCGATGCAAACCAAGGAACTTGCACTAATGCTTGCCGTTGGAACTACAACACCTATGAAGCCAAAGAAGATGAAACCGGTGATGTAGTTGGTACGCCACGTATTGAAGTAGAGAATATTACCGATTTGACAGGCAGTACCGATAGAGCTGCTCCAGAGGTTACAAGTAATACGCCTGAACCGACCTTAGGTTTAGGTGAAACCACAGAAATGGCGATGCTTCTTGAAGAAGAGGGCAGGCCTGGTGAGTTAATGCCAGCATTTGAAGATGAGCATGGTACTTATATCATGAACTCAAAAGATCTTCGTGCGGTTGAACTGATTCCTGAGTTAGTTGATATGGGTGTACATTCACTAAAAATCGAAGGACGTACTAAGTCTCATTACTATGTGGCTAGAACAGCACAAGTTTATCGTAAAGCGATTGATGATGCGTTAGAAGGTAAAGAATTTGACCAAACCCTATTAACGGACTTAGAAAGCCTAGCTAGCCGTGGTTATACTGAAGGTTTCTTACGTCGTCACGTGCATTCAGAGTATCAAAACTATGAATACGGTGTCTCTAAGTCAGAGCATCAGCGTTTTGTGGGAGAAGTGACTGATGTGGTTGAGCGTGATGGTAAGTCGTTCTTAGAAATTGATGTTAAGAACAAGTTCTGCGTAGGCGATTCAATTGAAATTATGAGCCCAGCTGGAAACGTTTCTATGGTGTTAAACCATATGCAAACACACCATGATGAAGTAGTGGATTGCGCAAAAGGTTCAGGTTGGATTGTGCGTATTCCAAACCCGTTTAAAGATTTGGATGATTCTGTGCTTAAATTCTGTTTAGTGATGCGTAATGAATCTTGGGGTGGTGACGTTAAGCGTGATGCAGCGGCTAAAAAAACCAAACAAGAACAAGAAGCGAAAGACGAAATTAACCGTAATGCAGCGAAGGCTAACGGGTAAAAATCATGGCGTTGAAGATTCTTAAAGGCTGTATAAATTGCGATATGTGTGAGCCTGAATGCCCAAATAAAGCGATTTATATGGGAGATAAAATCTATGAAATCAATCCAGATTTATGTACCGAATGCGTTGGGTTTTATGATAACCCAACTTGTATCAGTGTTTGCCCATTGGATGTCATTATTACCGACCCGAATAGAGTTGAAGACCATGAAACTTTATATGAAAAATTCACAGAATTGGTTAAATCAGACAAAATCTAAAAAGTTTATTTTCAACTATATTAATTAAGGCCACAAGGCATACCTAATCCTGAAAAGTAAAATTCAGAATGGGTATACCAAGTGGTCTTTTTTTATGTTTTAATCTTTTGTAAACCCAATCTATTTCTAGGTTTTAAGAGTATTAAGAATGTACCCTAGAGATGCCTTTTTATTTTAAGGAAGATTTATGTCAGCTAAATTAGACTTAATTAGTTTTAAGTTATGTCCATTTGTTCAACGTGCCGTGATTGTTTTAAAGAAGAAGAATATTGATTTCGACATTACCTATATTGACTTAAATAACCCACCAGAGTGGTTCAAAGAGCTCTCTCCTTTAGGTCAAGTTCCTGTGTTGAAAGTAGGGAATGATGTGCTGTTTGAATCTTCTGTTATTCAAGAATATGTTGATGAAATTACCCCACCATCATTACAACCAACTGACCCTTTAGTAAAAGCCAAAAATAGAGCATGGATCAGTTTTGGTGGCGATATTCTTATGGCACTTCATCCAATGGTTACCAATAAAGATGAAGCGGTTTCAAATGAAAAACGTGCGGTTGTTTTGCAAAAGTTAGCTCAATTAGAAGCGGTTCACTCTGGTGGTAGCTTTTTTAATGGTTCTGAATTTAATATGATTGATGCGGCTTATGCTCCAATGTTTATGCGAATGAATTTTGTAAAAAAATTAACTAATATTGATTTGTTAGCCAATACGCCTAAACTCGCTAAATGGTCAGAAAACTTACTTGCTTTAGACTGTGTGCAAGAATCTGTGGTGCCTGAATTGCCTATGATGTATAAAGGCATGGTTAAGCATATGGACGGCTACTTAGCGACACTTCTTGTTGACTAAAGAAGCAATTTAATGAAGCAAGTACTTTTATTCACTCAGAACCTGAAAAAGTTCTTATAAAATGCAGTGCTTGTTTCAGTCTTCCATTCACCAAACAACGCTCGCCGTTGTTCTCTGTTTTAATTCAAGTTTCTGTATAGCAGAAGTAAATTCCAAACAGACTCTAAATTACTCAAGTATTCATTCTATCTCTCATTCAGAGATGAGTTGGCTTGGCGATAAAATTTACCAAAATGAATGCGCGTCTAAACCAGAAAATCTAACTTTTTGGGGTGAAGGTGAAGACTTTCCATCTATGGGGATAGGGCACTTTATTTGGTTTACGGGTGAGGGAGGAGAGCCTTTCTATGAAACTTTTCCGGCAATGTTTGAATATGTAGCTCAATTTAAATCCCCACCGTCTTGGATGGTAGAGCTTTCTCCGTTTGTCTCGCCCTGGAAAAGTAAGCGGGCCTTTGACAACAGTTTACATTCGGCTAGGTTAATTGAATTGAAACAGTGGTTGTTATCCACTCGAGGTCATCAAGCTCAGTTTATCGTTAATCAATTTTCAGTTCGTTTTGAAAATGCTTTATTAAGCTTAGATAAGCAGAGAGGCAAGCAGTACCAAAAAATAATTAACCGAATGCTAGCCTTTAAGCTTGGACGCTTTGCCTTGATTGATTATGTTAATTTTAAAGGACTTGGCAATATAAATGAACAGTATCAAGGTGAGCAGTGGGGCTTGATTTCAGTGTTGGATTCTATGCTAGCTAGAGATATTGAAATTGATAAAATCACAGATACACAATTACTTAAAGCGTTGATAGATTCTGCAAAATTAAGGTTAAAATTGAGAGTAAAATTAGCACCTAAAGAGCGTATGGAAAATCGTTGGTTAAAAGGCTGGTATAAGCGTTTAGATGGTTACGTGGTTGAATAGTTATTGTTCTTAATTTAGTGCCTCCATAGTTAGTTTTTCACTTTTAGGGAGGCACTTTATTTTTAGAGCTTGCTTTGCTTGATTCTCAATCGATAGCTTTAAAAATCCGACCATTCATCATCGCTACCACTGTTTGCGGGTTCTTGCGGTTTTTGTGCTGTTTTGGTTACTGATCTAGTAGGTTGAGAAGCAACTTGCCTAGTGTTTACTAGGGCGTAGGCAGGTTTTGACGCAGTAGTCATGCTCATTGGTGCAACATGATTTGTTTTAAAGAAGGCCATGTTTTCGTTTAGTTCATTGGCCTGTTGTCTCATGTTTTGAGCCGAATCTGATGTTTGATCAACTAAGCTAGCATTGGCTTGAGTGGCTGAGTCGATATCATTTATGGCTTGGTGAACCTGTGAAATACCTTCAGCTTGTTCCTGAGAAGCTGTATTGATTTGATGAATCATTGTTGCTACGTCATTAATAGAATCTGTGATGCCCTGAATTACTTCACCTGATTCACTCGCCAGTTTTGTTCCTTGTCCTATTCTTTGTACACTTGAATCGATTAAATGTTTAATGTCTTTAGCAGCATCTGCTGACTTTTGAGCGAGAGCACGCACTTCACCTGCAACAACAGCAAAACCTCTACCATGCTCACCAGCACGAGCAGCTTCTACCGCCGCATTAAGGGCAAGAAGATTTGTTTGGAAAGCAATACTGTCAATTAGAGTAACAATATCGGCAATTTCATTACTTGAGTCTTGAATGCTATTCATTGCTTCAATTGTGCGGCTCATAACTTGGCTGGCCTGTTCAGATTCAGTTTGAACCCTTTCTACCACTTCAGCAGCTTGGCTTGCGTTCTCTGTGTTGTTCTGTACAGCAGCATTCATCTCTTCCATTGTTGCTGATGTTTCCTCAACAGCCGCGGCTTGTTGTTGAACCTTTTCACTTAACACTTCAGCACCTTGGGATAAACTATTTGCTTCATTATTAACCACAATACCTGACTGAACGGCTTTAGATACTATTCCAGAGAGGTTTGCTATAGACTGGTTAGTCGCTTCTTTTAATTTTAATAAGTCTCCAAGGTATTGGTTGCTGATGGCTTTGGTTAAATCACCATCACTTAATGCCGTGACCACAATAGATATATCATTGATTGCAGAGTTTAAGTTATGCATGGATTCATTAATGTGTGTTTTTAACGTATCTAAATCACCTTTTGCATCAATGGTTACACGAGCGTCAAAGTTTCCTCTTTGCATCTCCATAATAACGCTGTTAATTTCCGAGATAACTAAGTTGGTCTCTGTGAAAGCTTGGGCTGCATTTTCCAGCATTGCTTTGTAGCTACCAGTTGTGTTGTCTGTTTTAATTTCGGTGTTATATTGACCTTCGCGCATGGTAATCATTGCCGTAGAAAGCTTATCCATTACAGATGAAATGGTTTCAGTACTTGAATTAATGCCTGTTTTAAGTTGTTCTAAATCGCCTTGGTAATTACCTGATATACGAGTGGTAAAATCACCTTGTGATATGGCATAAACGGTTTGATTGGCTTCTTTTAGAGCAATACCGATTCTTTCTAACAGGTTATTAATCGCTTGAGAGGTTTTACCCACTTCGTCTTGAGATTTAACCTGATTTCGAATGCTGAAATTACCTGTTTGCAGTATTTTTGATGTATTTTGTTGAACAAGTTGTAACGGTGAAATAACCAATCGGCTTACAATATATATGATTGCCAACGTTAATAATAAGATAGCTAAAAGGATCCCTGCTAATGAAATTTGAGCTGCTGAAACCGCAGCATCAATGGGGGCTTCATACTGTTCTTTATCCAAAATAAATAGGTGACGACCAAAGACTTTGCCTTCTTCATCAAGGGCAGGAATATCGATTAATGCCTTGTCATCATGCGTATAAACGGAATTTGACTCTCCATCGACTGGTTGGAAAGCTGATTTAGCAAAATTTACTACCTCTTTTGGAAACCATTTGTCATTAGCCACAACATATTTATCAGTCAATGTAGTGTTTTTATCTATGACAGGCATGCTTCCATAGCGGTTTTTAACATACTCTCTGTCAACTAAGAGAATCCACTGGCCACTTTTTTGTGCTCCATAGCATTTCTTATAAGTGGGTTGCTTGTAAGGTTTTGACCATAACTGTTTAAATCCCAAGATTTGACCATAGAGCGGCCGTCTGCAGTGATAAGTTGAGTTTGAATGTTTTTGTAGTCTGTTTGGCTTTTAAACTTGTCACGAATTCCTGAAAGAGTTGGAATAATCTCTTCACGCTCTTCAACTTCTAGTGCTTCAATGATCTTTTCTTCAATAGACAAAGAGGTTGAGCCTAAAATACCTGCTTGAATCTTGAGGTTGATTTGACTGTTAATGTAATCAGTCATTTCAGTAATGATTCTTTGTCTTTCTTCATGTTGAATCGGAGCTACTGATGTTGCGTAGATAACCATACCCAATATGGTTGCCGCTATCAAACCTATTGTAGAGGCTGAAATGAGAACTTTTGTTTTAAGAGATGCATTGGCTAGCATGACAGTTTTCCTAGAATCATAGGTATTGAAACTTCATCTTTCTGAATAAACCGGTTTACATTATTTTAAGGATACAATTTTAATTATTCACCGCTGTATTCATATAAAATTAGCTGTAATGATAAGTTTGTTAAAAAGTAGGAAAGCATATTTAATGCCATACAGTTACTTTTCTTTTTTGTGAACAATCTCTTGTTATTAAACCAAATACCAGACCGACAAGCAGATAAAGAGGTAGGGCGTTTCAATATATTAATGCAAATAACTCTTGAGCAAGGGAATCAGGTATTTGCTGCTTTTACTGGGTTAGCCTATATTTCTTTAGGGTAGTAATGTGGTGGTTTTATTTCCCATCAACTGCTTGGTTGGGTTTTGGTAGTTTGTTGATTGTGTTTTCAGTGTTGAGAAAACTGTAAGAGGATAAGCAATAACACAACAATCTTATGCCTATTTTTGCAATGAATGTCATAATAAACCTTATTACGCTAGGACTTATGGCTTTAGGATTGTTCTTATCCTCTTTTTAAGAGTTACCAGGCCTGGTTATTCAACAACGTTATAACAATTGGAAAGAAAGAATGGAATACAAAACATTAATGGATTTTGTGGGTAATACTCCTTTAGTTAAGTTACAAAGAATGATCAACCCCAATACCAACAGTGTTGTATTAGCCAAGTTAGAGGGGAATAATCCTGCTGGCTCGGTTAAAGACAGGCCTGCCATAAATATGATTAAACAAGCTGAAATGAGAGGTGATATTTCTCCAGGGGATACTCTAATTGAAGCAACCAGTGGTAATACTGGGATTGCCTTAGCGATGGCGGCGGCTATGATGGGTTATAAAATGAAATTGATTATGCCTAATAATATGAGTATGGAACGTAAAGCCTCCATGGCGGCATACGGTGCCGAGCTGATCGAAGTGACGAAAGAAGATGGAATGGAAGGTGCGCGTGATTTAGCGGCTAGAATGTCTGCAAATGGAGAGGGTGTGGTTCTTGATCAATTTGCAAATCCTGATAATCCGTTGGCTCACTATGATTCAACAGGCCCGGAAATTTGGCGCGATACTCAAGGAGAAATCACGCATTTTGTAAGTGCGATGGGTACAACAGGTACAATCATGGGAACATCAATGTATTTGAAAGAGCAAAATTCTAAGGTGCAGATTGTTGGTGTTCAGCCTGAAGACGGAGCGGCTATACCAGGGATTCGTCGCTGGCCAGCAGAGTACATGCCTAAAATTTATGAATCTACTCGTGTAGATAGAACCATTGATATGTCACAAACCCTTGCTGAAGAGACTATGCGCAGGTTGGCCGTTGAAGAGGGTATATTTGGAGGGGTATCTTCAGGTGGATCTGTAGCAGCTGCTTTAAAAGTGGCTGATGAGGTTGAGAATGCAGTCATTGTATGTATTATTTGTGATCGTGGTGACCGCTATCTTTCTACTGGTGTTTATAACTCATAACCATTCAAAAAACTAAACTTAAATGTACAAAGTATTTAGGAACCATACTTCATGGCAAGAGAGATAGAACGTAAGTTTTTATTAAAAAACAGCGAGTGGAAAAAGCTTGCTCATAAGCAAACACGATTTGCGCAGGGTTATTTAAACGACATTTCAGATAAAAGCGCTAAAAGTTCGGTTCGCGTTCGCATTGAAGGTGAAAAAGCGAATATGAATATTAAAAGCTTAGAAATTGGTTTGAGTCGTGACGAGTATGAATATGACATTCCGCTTGAAGAGGGTAAAAAAATACTTGAGACCCTTGCGGTAGGCCCGGTTATTGAAAAGATTCGTTATTTAGTTAAGGTCGATACGCATATTTGGGAAATAGATGAGTTTTTTGGTGACAATCAGGGGTTGGTGGTAGCTGAAGTTGAAATGAATAATGAGTTAGAAGAGTTCGAAATTCCAAATTGGGCAGGTCGAGAAGTCACTGAAGAAGTTCGTTTTTATAATATTAATCTCAGTAAGTATCCATTTAATTGTTGGACAGAAGATGAAAAAAAATAATCAATTTAAATTAAAGAGTGTCTTAACACGTTCTATTCTAGCCGCTTCCATGTTTGCAGTGGCGTCGCAATGGGTTTTTGCTGCGCCTATAGGTTTGAGTGATGTCTATAATATGGCTGTTTCTCATGATGCAAAGTTGGCTCAAGCTAAAGCGCAATACCAAGCTGATATTCAAGGTACAACAACAGCACGTGCCGCATTATTACCTCAAATTCAAGCAGATGGAAGCTATTTTGTAACAGACAGTAGTAATGATGTGAGTGATGTAACGACAAGAGATGTCTCTGTCACACTCAATCAATCTTTATATAACCATGCCAGTTGGGCTCGTTATGATCAGGCCAAGTATGGTACAGATGTGGCACTGGCTATTTTAAAAAATGCGGAACAAGACTTATTGTTACGAGTCACACAAAGTTATTTTGATGTCTTGCTGGCGCAAAACACTTTAAATTTAGCTAAAAAGAAGCAAAAAGCTGAATACACAGGGCTTGAAGTGGCAGAAGCGTCTGCAAATCTTGGATTGTCTAGCCGCGTGGATGTGTTACAGGCAAAGTCGAGTTATGACTTATCACGAACCGATACGATTAATGCAGAAAACAGCCTTGATGTGGCGTTGGAATCTCTTGCTAAAATTAGCGGAGCAACCATATCATCCATCAAGAAAAACAACTTAAAGCAACTAAAGGCGAATGTGAATTTGCCAAAAGAATCATTTGATATTGAAGAGTTGGAAAAACAAGCCGAAACGCAAAATTTGTCTGTTAAGCAAGCCAAAGCACAGCTAGCTTCGGCAAATGAAGAAATTGAGGTTCAGAAATCGGGTTACTGGCCAACCGTTGCACTACAGGCGAAATATTCTGATACCAACTACAGTGACTACCAAGCAGGTTCTGCTTATGTAGATAGTGATAGAACATCGGTTGGTGTTACTGTTTCAATACCTCTGTTTTCCGGTGGAGGAACAGATTCACAAGTAACAGCGGCTAAACATAAAACGATGGCGGCACAACAAGGTTTACGCGACAGCCAAGAGAGCGCAAAATTGAATGTGAGAACTTTAGTGCTTAACCTTGAGCGTGGTGAGCATTTGATTCTTGCCCTTAGAGAAGCGGTGAAATCCAATGATGCCTTTTTAGAATCTGCTGAAGAGGGTTTTAAAATTGGCCTAAATAGTATGTTAGAGGTTTTGACCGCTCGAGCAAATCAAACAAGTGCTCATAAAAACCTTATTGAGGCTTTGCATAATCAAGTCATTAATCGTCTGACTTTAGAGGCAACTCTTGGTGATTTAACGTTTGAAGACTTGAGTTCTTATGATGCTTTAATGCAAGCAACGAAATAACGGTAGTGAGATTGAATTTATATTTATTTGGGAATTCAGAGAGTGTTCTATCTTGAGTAACAGTCGAATAAACCGCCGTAGCTTTGTTAAGAATACATTGGTTGGTTGCAGTTCTTTAGGTTTGGCAGCTCTCGCAGGCTGTGAATCTATTGGTAACAGCCAATTAATTCGAGTTGGTATTACCTCTCGTCCCAGAATGTTGGACCCAAGAAAGGCGACAGATGCACTTTCTAGTCGGGTTAATCGTCTTTTGTATCGTCAACTTATTGATTTCAACGAACAGTTTGAAGCTGTACCTGATTTGGCATCATGGCAGCAACTTTCGGATACACGTTACCTCTTTACCCTAAATGAAAAGTCTATATTTCATACTGGAGAGCCTTTAACCGCCGAAGATGTAGTGGCAACCTATGAGAGTATTTTAGACCCTGGTTTTGGTTCTGCTCACAGAGGTTCTTTAAAGGAAATTAAATCGATAAAAGCTGTGAATGAAAATCAGATTGAATTTGAGTTAAAGCAGGCGGATGCTTTGTTTGTAGGGCGATTGGTGATTGGTATATTGCCTAAAGCACTCATTGAAAAACAACATCGATTTCAGGAAAATCCAATCGGCTCAGGTCCTTGTGAATTTATTTCACTGTCTGAGCAGAAGTTAGTTCTAAAACGACGAAAAGACAATGTGTCTCTTCAGTTTACTCCTGTAAAAGATGCGACGGTTCGAGTTTTAAAACTAAAAAAAGGTGAGTTGGATATTATCCAGAATGACCTTTCACCTGAGCTGGTTCAATATTGCCAAAAACAGCCTGATTTAGCAGTGAGTTGGCATGGTGGTACAAATTTTGGTTATATTGGCTTTAACTTTGAAGACCCATTACTAAGTCAATCCGCATTAAGAAAAGCGATAGCGCATGGTATTAATCGCCAAGCCATTATAGATGCCATGTTTTCAGGTCATGCGAGGTTAGCCGGTGGTTTACTCGTTCCTAAACATTGGAGTGGGGTTAAGGATATGCCTGGCTATGAGTTTAATCCTGAAAAATCTAAGGCGTTATTAAAAACCTTAAACTTGGATAATTTGCCTGACAATATGGTGAGTTATAACGAACACAATGAGCCAATCTTAACAATGAGTTATAAAACATCGAATGATCCAACAAGGATACGTCTGGCAACCATTTATCAATCTCAGTTAAAACAGGTTGGCATTCACCTGAATATTCAAAGCTATGATTGGGGAACCTTTTACAGCGATATTAAAAAAGGCCGATTTCAACTCTATAGTTTAGCTTGGGTAGGGGTAAAGAGCCCGGATATTTTTCAGTATATTTTTGACTCAGAAGCAATTCCTCCTAATGGTGCCAATAGGGGGCGTTATCGTGATGATAAAGCGGATAACCTTATTCGTTTAGCAGGCAAAACGCACAGTTTAGAAAAACAAGCGGAGCTCTATCAAGAGTTACAGCGCCATCTGCAGAAAACGCTAGCCGCTATGCCTTTATGGTATGAAGATCAATATGCCGTCGCTCGAAAAGAGGTGTCAGGATATCATTTGTATTCGGATGGCCGTCTGGATGGTTTACTGGATTGCTCAAAGAGTCTTGGTTAAAAACCTTGCTTCTTTTTTCTAAAAGCATTTAAAGCCTAGGTAATCAAGGGTAGAATAAACTTAGTTTTAACAAACTTGTGAATTTCATTGTCCTATACCATTCTTATAAGCATTTCAGAACAACGTCTTAAACTCTACCAGCACAATGAGTTGGTAAAGTCATACTCTGTTAGTACCGCACTTAATGGTGTTGGTTGTGAAAAAGACTCGGGTAAAACCCCTTTAGGTAAACATATTGTGCGTGCCAAAATTGGCGCAGGTTTGCCTATAAATACAGTCTTTGTAGGACGTCGAGCAACGGGTGAAGTGTTTGTTGCTCAATTAGCCAAAGAGTACCCACAACGAGATTGGATTTTAAGCCGTATTTTATGGCTTTCGGGAAAAGAAAAGGGATTAAACCGTTTGGGAAATGTAGATACCATGCAACGTTATATTTATATACATGGCACACCCGATAGTGAACCTATGGGGGTGACGATGTCTCATGGTTGTGTTCGTATGCGTAATAAAGATATTGTTGAGTTATTTGAATTGGTAGAGCCTTATACCCATGTGGAGATTGTGGCTTGATTGCTTATATTTTACGTTTATTGGGTTCGGTTCTATTTGTTTCGTGGGTGGTAGGAACACTGGTTTTCTTTCTTATCCATTTAGTTCCTGGTGATCCAGTTGCGGTGATGTTAGGCGATTGGGCAAGCCCTGCGGATGAAACAGCTTTAAGAGAACAATTAGGTTTACATTTACCTATTTGGACACAATATATTCATTATCTAACAGGCCTGGTTAATTTTGATTTAGGTCAGTCTCTGTTTTTTCAGCAACCGGTCTCCGATTTAATTGCAGAACGTTTTCCGATGACGTTGCAATTGGCGGTTATGGCCTTATTAGTAGCGATACTGATAGCGTTTCCACTCGGAATTTGGGCAGCCTTAAGAGCAGGTAAGTGGCCTGACCATCTTTCTATGACCGTTTCACTCATTGGGGTTTCCATCCCTAACTTTTGGTTAGGTCCAATGCTAATTTTAGTCTTTTCACTGGGTTTGGCGTGGCTGCCAGTAAGTGGTGCAGAACAACCGTTTTCTTGGGTTTTACCCGCTATAACACTTGGTACGGCATTAGCCGCTATTTTGGCACGTATGTTAAGAGCATCGTTATTAGAAGTGATGCATGAGGACTTTATTCGTACCGCTCAGGCCAAAGGTTTACCATCTTCTTTAGTCTATGGAAAGCATGCATTATTAAATGCCTTATTACCTGTAGTAACCATTCTGGGCTTGCAATTGGGTACATTATTGGGTGGCGCTGTTATTACCGAAGTGGTCTTTGATTGGCCTGGGCTTGGACAGTTATTGGTTGAGTCGATTCAACGTCGTGATTATCCAGTGGTGCAGGGCTGTATTTTAGTGATTAGTGTCGCTTACATTACAATCAATGGATTAACAGAGTTGGTTTACGCTTGGCTTGACCCAAGAATTAGGGTGGCAAACTAATGTTAAAGATATTCAGCTATTTGATTGTTATTGCTTGGTTAGTCTTGGCTTTATTCGGTTTCTTAATTGGAGACGATGCTAATACGGTACATTTAGACGCATTTTTGGCTGAACCAAGTTACCAGGCCTGGTTAGGTTCAGATGAACTTGGGCGACCTGTTTTAGAAAGGGTTGCGCTTGGCGCTCAAACCTCTTTGTTTGTCGCTTTAGGCGTGGTTTTCTTTTCGGCAATAATTGGAACCAGCATAGGTGTATTAAGTGGTTACCTAGGTGGCTGGACAGACAGAATTATCACAAAGGTGATTGATGTATTTTTAGCTTTCCCAGGCTTACTTCTAGCCATTGCCTTAGCCGCTATTTTAGGACCTGGTATAGAAAATGTGGTATTTGCCTTAGTGGTGGTCGGCTGGGTAGGCTATGCTCGGCTTTCAAGAGCGCAAACCATGAGTATTCGTAACAGAGAGCATATTTTGGCGGCCAGAGCTTTAGCGGTGCCCACGCCAATTATGCTGTATCGTCATGTATTACCACTCATCTTAGCACCTTTAGGTGTAGAAGCGACATTTGGCATTGCAGGAGCAGTAATTTCTGAAGCAGGCCTGTCCTTTCTTGGGTTAGGAGTACAACCGCCAGAAGCCTCATGGGGGAGCATGATTAAAGAGGGAACTCGTTATTTGTTAGTGGCACCACATCTTGTACTTGCACCAGGTATTGCTCTGATGTTGGTGGTTTTAGCGGTAAATTTAATTGGTGATCAATGGCGTGATTATCTGGATGTAAAAACACGTTCTGTGAAATAAGTCGGTAATTTTTTTGCTTGCTAGCAAAAGAGATTTAATTTACTTTTAAAGTGACTTCAGAATGCTGTTAATGAACTTAAAGACGTTTTAGAAGACTAACGTTATTGCCTACTTTGATTGAGCCAGCGCGTAAAACTTTACAACGTGCACCACCACGCCACTTGGGTGTTAGGGCGTCTTTAAGGCCCGGTTGTAACATTTCCATTCTTAAACAAGGGTCAGTTTCTTTAGTGATTTCTAGCAAAACTGACCCTACTTGAATTTGTAGACCAACCATAAAGTCGTCAAACTCCATGTCGTCCAGTAATAAATTGGCTCTGCGTTCTGTCCAATCAATTTCTTTGCCCGCTTCCTTACAGGCCTGTTGCCAGCTTTTTAACGAGAGTAATGTCACTTGAGTTTTTCGGTTTTTCTGCCCTTGATAATCATCTTTTAAACCCGCTTCAAGTGAAACAGAAATTTCATCGTGGGTGGTAATAATTCCTTTTGATTCTTGGTGTGTCGCAATGCCAATCAGTTTAGCCATCAAGATTTCCTTAATTTTTTGAGAAAATCTTACTAAATCAATATGACAGTAAAGTTAAGCTTGTGTTTATGGTGCTATTTTTGGGTATGATATGCATAAAGTTATTTATCAAAAAAGCACGCAAAAGGATAAAAATGAATCATATCGCAGGTAAATCCATGTCATTAGGCAGCGTAATGGTTGATATTGAAGGCACCGAACTTCAAGCCCATGAGATTGAACGCTTAATGGATCCGATGGTCGCAGGCGTTATCTTTTTTAGCCGAAACTTTGAATCTGCAGAGCAAATAAAAAAATTGAGTCAACAAATTCATGACCTGCGTCACCCTAAATTGCTGATTGGGGTAGATCATGAAGGTGGACGAGTACAACGTTTTAGAAGCGGTTTTACTCATATACCACCTATGCGAGTATTGGGTGAACTCTATAATCAAGATAAACAATATAGCTATGAAGTGGCGGAAAAAGTAGGCTGGTTATTGGCTGCCGAACTGCTTTCTGTTGGCATCGACTTTAGTTTTGCTCCTGTTTTGGACTTAGATTATGGTGGTAGTAAAGTGATTGGTGACAGAGCCTTTCACGCTAATCCAATTGCGGTCGGTAATTTAGCCTTTCATGTAATGAATGGTATGCGTAAGGCGGGAATGGCTTCGGTCGCTAAACATTTTCCAGGTCATGGTTTTATTGAGGCCGATAGCCATTTGGAAGTAGCGTTAGATGAGCGTCCCTTTGCTGAAATTCAACAGCACGATATTCAGCCATTTTTGCGTTTAATTGAAAATGGGGTTGATGCCATCATGCCTGCTCACGTCATTTATTCTCAAATTGATAAAAATCCAGCGGGCTTTTCTGAACATTGGTTGCAGGATGTATTGCGAAAACAATGCCATTTTGAGGGTGCAATTATCAGTGATGATATGAGTATGAAAGCAGCGACTGAATTTGGAAGTGCATCGGAAAGGGTGAGGCAAGCATTACAAGCGGGTTGTGATTTAGTATTGGTGTGCAATGACCCAATGGCAGCCGATGAGGTATTAAGTAAAGTGCATTGGCATTCAGATACTTTATCGCATGCTCGTTTAATTCGCCTTCATGCACATGGTAAGTTTGACTACTCTAAATTGCAGTACGACCCTTTATGGCAGGCCGCTATAACGGTCATTGACAAGATTAATCAACAACAAGATCAACAGGAATTAATTTAATGGAATGGTTAACGCAAATTTGGACAGAGTTGGTTGCTATGTTTGGCGGCCAGGTTTGGTTATTATTGGTTTTATCAATACTTACGATTACCGTTATTATTGATATTGTTCAGCGTTATGTTTTACGCATTGTGCACCTTAAATTGGAAAAAGCAGGCCGAGTTTGGGTTGATAGTTTTGTGGACGCTGCCAGGGCGCCGGTTTCTTTCTTTATTTGGGTAACAGGCTTGGTTTTAGCTTTAACTACCACTATTACTCAGTTTGGTGTTTACACTGATATTGTGCCGTTTATATTGTCATTTAAATCAACAATTCTGACTTTGTCAGTTGGTTGGTTTGCGATTCGTCTAGTACAAAGATTGGAATTACATTTAAAAACTTTTGCAAGAGAGGATGAGCGTTTAGATGAAGTTACTGTTGAAGCCTTTGCAAAGATTATTCGTTTACTTGTTTTTATAATAACTACTTTATTCTTCTTAAATGCTTTTGGAGTAAGTTTAACAGGCCTGTTAGCTTTTGGTGGAGTAGGTGGTATTGCCATCGGTTTTGCCGCTAAAGACTTACTAAGTAATTTGTTTGGAGGCCTAATGCTCTATATGGACAAGCCATTTACAGTAGGTGAATGGATTCGTTCTCCTGATCAAGAGATTGAAGGCACTGTTGAGCAAATTGGCTGGCGAAGAACAACAATCCGAACATTTGATAAGCGTCCTCTGTATATTCCGAATGGTATTTTTGCAAACATAGCAATAGAGAACCCATCACGAATGACAAACCGTCGAATTAAAGAGACGATGGGTATTCGTTATGCAGATGTACATAAAATGCGAGAGATTATTAAAGGAGTGAAACAAATGTTAAGAGAGCATCCCGAGATTGACAATCATCAAACTCTGATTGTTAACTTTAATGCCTTTAACTCGTCCTCTTTGGATTTCTTTATCTATACTTTTACAAAGACAACAGACTGGATAAAGTTTCATGAGATTAAGCAAGATGTATTGTTAACCATTAGTGATATTGTGGAGTCTCACGGTGCTGAAATGGCTTTTCCAACACGTACTTTACATATTGAAAATTCGCCTGAAATAGAGGTTCTAAAATAGTTTTGTTGTTCTTGTAAGTCTTACTTAAAACCACCAGGCCTGGTGGTTTTTTGTTTGTGAGTTCACTAACTTTTATTCGCTATTTCGTGCTACTTTCCACTCGTTCTTTAAGGTTGCTTAAACTGTAAAAGGGCATATCTATGACCATCGAGTTGGCAAGCCAGCTTGGTATTTCTCCGCCAGGTTCAGCGGCTATTTGCAGAGTTACTTCTGTTTCATTCTCTTTGATTGGCACTAATTTCCAAAAACCTTCTAGCTTTGGAATTCGAATTCGATTTTCTTGCAATGGATATTTGTTTGGTCGAGCGCTTAATTCAATAATATATTTACCATTTTCTTGTGGTTTAAGGGTGACGAGCGTAACAGAATCTCGGTTTGTAACAGGCCAGGGTGCAGAAGTAACGGTGTAGCTTAAGGATTGTTTTTCATTAATGACGTTCAGTTTTTTTGCTTCTATCGTGTTGTGATACCATTTAGGAATGTTGGCAGTGTCACGAATAACATCGAGTATTTTGGTTAAAGCCGCGTTAATTTTGACTTGACCTCTAAACGCTTTAAAATTCGAGTTCTCTACGGTTTGTGTCCAGACTTTAACCGGTGAATCTTCATCTGTTTCTGCTTCTTGCCATGCGAATGCATTTGGTAGGTAAAGGCTGATTGCCAATAAAAGGACGAAATATTTCATTTTAGCTTGCATATGCTTTCCTTGATAAGGGGTGAGAGCTTGGCAAAATTTTGAGAGATAAAAAAAGGTTTGTAAGAATTTTTATTAAAACCTTTATTGAGCTCTATAAAACAATAACTTCAGGTTCTAAATAAATACCAAATTTATGATTTACATCTTCTTGCACCAGTTGGTATAACTCTTCTATATCAGTACCTTTTGCCCCTCCTAAATTGACTAATACCAGCGCATGTTTAGCAGAAACAGCAGACTTTCCATGGGAACGACCTTTCCAGCCTGTATTTTCAATTAACCAAGCGGCTGGAATTTTGTATTGACCCTCTAAGGTTTTGTGGTGAGGAATATCGGGATACTCTTTTTTTAGTGTCTCAAAATAATCAACATCTATAATTGGATTCTTAAAGAAACTACCTGCATTACCTTGACGTTTTGGATCTGGTAGTTTTTTCTGACGAATGTCAATAACAGCGTCGTACACCATTTTAGGTGTGTATTCTGGTTTTGGAATATCTTGCAAGGCGAGTTTTAGAGGTTCATAAACTAAGTTGGCGTTACCGTACTGCAGTTTTCGTAGTCTAAAAGTAACACGGTGAACAAGAAGTTTATTAACAAATTCTTGTTTGAACAGGCTGGTTCTATAGCCAAAGTTGCACTCAGCATTTCTAAACTCAATGCGTTGACCATCATAGATATTTAGAGTTTGTACTCTGGTAATGGTATCTCGAGCTTCGGAACCATAGGCACCAATGTTTTGTACAGGAGCGGCACCAACTGTTCCAGGAATTAAGGCTAAATTCTCTAAGCCCCACCAATTATTCTCTACGGTATAAGTGACAAGGTCATGCCATTTCATTCCCGCACCCACAGAAATCCAGACATTCTCATTGTCTTCTTTTACCACTTTTATTTTGTCGTAGGTACAGCGTACGGTTACGCCTTCCAAGTCATGGGTAAATAGAATATTACTGCCGTCACCAATAATTCGCCAAGGTAAAGAGGCAATTTTAAGATCACTTCTTAAGGTAAGAATATCGCTTTGTTTATTGATTTCTATATAGTATTGGCTCTTAACATCAATGTTAAATGTATTGTAGGGCTGTAGAGAATGGTTGGCCTGAATATGCATATCAGTCTTGTGTATAATGAGATTCAAATAATGATTATTATAAAGGAAGATACATGAGTCAGTTACAACTTTCTAAAGATTCTTGGTCATCTCAAACTGTTTTTATTATGGCAGCGGTTGGTTCAGCAGTTGGGTTAGGGAATCTTTGGAAATTTCCTTATATTACTGGTGAAAATGGCGGTGGCGCTTTTGTTTTGGTTTATTTAGGGTGTGTGTTGTTAATTGGTATTCCTGTACTGCTTTCTGAATTAGCATTAGGGCGTGCAGGTAAGGCAAACCCAGTGCAGGCTATGGCTAATGTAGCGCGTGAGAATGGCGGCAGTCGTTTGTGGGGATTGCTTGGACTGAATGGCGTTTTAGCCGGAGCATTAATTTTGTCGTTTTATACCGTTATTGCAGGTTGGGCGGTGTCCTATTTTGTAGACAGTTTAAAAGGTGTTTTTATTGGTATTGATGCAAATGCCGTGGGAGAACACTTTAGTGGCCTGTTAGCAAACCCTTACGAACTTATTTTTTGGCACACTGTAGTGACATTGTTTACTGTGATTGTGGTGGCTAAAGGCATTAAAAGTGGTATTGAGAAAGCCATTACTTTTATGATGCCTGGTCTGTTATTGATTCTTTTGGTTTTGCTAGGTTATGCAACGACAACGGGTGCTTTTACGCAAAGCCTTAATTTCTTATTTGCGCCAGACTTTTCTAAACTGACTTGGCAAGCGGTATTAACAGCTATGGGGCATGCGTTTTTTACTTTAAGTATTGGGCTTGGAACCATGATGGTTTATGGTTCATACCTTTCTAAAGAATACTCGATTGTAAAAGCAGGGCTTTGGATTGCGTTTGCCGATACAATTGTGGCACTTTTAGCAGGCCTGGTTATTTTTTCCATTGTATTTGCAAATGGCTTAGAAGCAGGTTCAGGTCCAGGCTTATTGTTTCAAACCCTGCCGGTAGCATTTGGTGAAATGGCAGGAGGCTGGTTTTTTGGGACTTTATTCTTTGCTTTGGTTGTTATGGCCGCACTTAGTTCGGCCATTTCATTGATTGAGCCTGCGGTAAGTTGGTTTGATCAAAACTGGGGGATTAAGCGTGTTAAAGCCGCCTGGATTTTAGGCTTTATTATCTGGACGATTGGTATTGGCACGGTGTTGTCATTTAACGAATGGTCAGATTTACACTTCTTGGGAGAACGTACTTTCTTTGATTCTGTTGATTACATTACAGCTAATATTATGTTGCCTTTAGGTGGTCTGTTAATGGCAGTATTTGTTGCATGGATTTTGAAAGACGATGTACGAAGTCAGGAAATTCCTTTATCCGGTAACTTAATGAGTGTGTTTATTTTTGTTTTAAAGTGGATTGCACCCATTGCTGTTATGGTAGTGTTTTCAACAAACTTGGTAGCAGATGATGCTGTGGTGACGATGGTTTTGATAACCTTCGCACTCTATGCAATCTATGTTTGGAATGCAAAACGAGACAAAAGTTAAGGTGATTTTGTGGCAGTAAAAAAAGGAGGCGAATGCCTCCTTTTTATTTAATGAAAAGTGGCTCTACTCTAATACTGTGCAGTTTATTGGTTTTGAACCATACGGTGCATTTCTAAATATTTAGCATTGATTTTACGTTGCATTGTGTGCGAGTAACGCAATATTGAACGCTTTATATGGTAGGTTAACATAGGTTCTTTTTCAACCAGTTCTTCAAATGCATTTTTGTGTAGCATTAAGACTTTACTGTCCTTTTTAGCAACTAAACGCATTGTATGAGTGTTGCCATCAATAAAGCTTAACTTACCGGTCATAGTACCTTCTTTTAAAGTGTCAATTTTGATGGTTTTATCACTAGATAAGACTTTAACTATTTCTAATTTTCCGGAAATTAATAGGTATAAAGTTTCATCATTTGTGCCTTTATCAAATAGAATCTCTCCTTATTTAAGAGAACGTTGAGTGACTGCACTGGCTAAAATTCGCACTCTTTTGCAGATATATCTTGACCTAGAATGGTTTCAGAAATGGTTTTGGCTATGTTCATAAGGCATGCCTAATTAACTTAAGTAAATTTAACGAATACACTAGGTTTAGTTTATAGCGATGCTTATTGATGTTATGGATGATGATGGTTAATTTTTTCTAACTAATAGTGCTTTATTGATATTGGACAATTTTGAATGTAAACAGAATGTTAATTTAATAAGTTAAATAGTAGACTCTGAATAGCTATTAACGAAGAACTTCAACAGGGAAGAATGCATCAAAAAAAGCGCCTAACCCCCAAACAAAAATAAAGATAAGAATGAATACGATAATGATAGAGCGGGCGGTTTTATTATCGTAAAACTTGGTTTTCCACTTTTCTTTTTTTACCAAAGGCCATACAAAATAAACAAACACAGCAAATGCCATGAGTTGTAGGGCAATAAGTGTAAATTGTAGCCATGTTGGAATTTCAGTCTCGGTCATTTATTTCTCAATTTAATCTTGTCTGGGTAAATAAATATTATTCTTAGTTTGCCAGTAAGTTAACCATTGTTTGATAATAAATATCAGTTAACTTGTTTAAATCACTCACACTGACTTGCTCGTCAATTTTATGTATGGTTGCGTTTATAGGGCCTAGTTCAATAACTTGTGCGCCCGTTGGAGCAATAAAGCGACCGTCAGAAGTTCCCCCCGCAGTAGAGAGTTCTGGTTTGTAACCTAAAATAGTTTGTGAGGCATCTTGAACGGCTTGAATAAGCTCGCCTTCAGCTGGTGTAATAAAAGGCAGGCCTGATAGATTCCAGTCCAGAGTGTACTCTAGGTTGTGATGATCAAGAATTGCATGCACACTTTCTTGTAAGGACTCTGCTGTGTGTTCAGTTGAAAAACGGAAGTTGAACTGAATCACAGCTTCTCCTGGGATGATATTGGTTGCACCTGTTCCAGAATTAATATTGGAAATTTGGAATGACGTAGGAGGGAAGTACTCATTTCCGTGATCCCATTGCACTTGCACAAGTTGTTCAAGTGCAGGAGCCATATTGTGAATTGGGTTGTCTGCAAGTTGTGGGTAGGCTATATGCCCTTGAACACCTTTAACTGTTAAAGTGCCGCTTAAAGAACCACGACGCCCATTTTTAATTGAATCAGCTAATTTATTAGAACTTGAGGGTTCTCCAACTAAACAGTATTCAAATTTTTCATTACGAGCTTCTAACGTTTCTATAACTTTGACTGTTCCATCAATAGCAGGGCCTTCTTCGTCGCTGGTAATTAAGTAAGCAATAGAGCCTTTGTGATGAGGGTACTCAGAGACAAAACGTTTACTCGCAGCCATAAAACAAGCAATGGAGCTTTTCATGTCAGCCGTACCACGTCCAAACATCATATCACCATCAATATGTGCGGAGAATGGAGGATGTGTCCAAGCTGATTCTGGGCCCGTAGGTACGACATCGGTATGGCCAGCAAAAACCAAGCAAGGTGATTCGGTGCCTCTGCGAGCCCAAATATTATCTACTTCGCCAAATTTCATGTTTTCTATTTTGAAATCCATTGGCTTTAGGTAGTCTGCAATCATCTTCTGACAACCTTTGTCATTAGGAGTTACAGAATCAATTTGAATAAGTTGTTGGGCAAGTTGAATGGTTTCAGTCATGGTAGCGTCTTTTTTGAATTTTGATGAGCTATTTTAGGGCTTTAAGACCTTTTTGAGAAGCGATAAATGGTTTATTTACACTCTAAATACGCTTTCTTAGTCTTAGATTAGAAAGTAAAGACTTATGAGAGAATTTGTTGATATTCATCTGCTTTAAATCCAACCAATAGTTTAGCGTCGGTTTCAAGTACAGGGCGTTTTATTAAGGTTGGCATTTCAGTCAAAACCGTTAAATCTTCTTCAGAAAGTAATTGTTCTTTTTGAGTATCTGTTAGTTTCTTCCAACTCGTACTGCGTTTATTGACTAATACTTCAATTGGTTGTGATTCGAGCCATTTTTGTACAGTTTCTAGGTTTAAGCCTTGTTTTTTAAAGTTATGAAACTCAAATTCAATTTCATTAGCTTCTAAAAATTTTTGTGCTTTTTTAACGGTATCGCAGTTTGGAATGCCGTACATAATCATATTGATTTCTCACTCTATTTAATTTGTTCAATTATCTGTTATTTTGAACTTAACTTGTTTTGTTTGGTATTGTTTCTTAATACCAAAACGCCCTAATAATAGGGCGTTTAAATGTGAATTTTTCTTGAGATTATAGCATTTTGCTATAATAGTTTTAGTTTGTCTTCGTTCTGTTTTAATTGTAAAAGAGGTGTGTGTGGCTAAGGTTATTGGTTTGGATCATGTGAGTATTATTGTCAAAGATGCGGATGCAACTTTAGCTTTTTATCAATCTCTGCTAGGCGTTTCTATCTTGAAAAGACCGCAGCTTGACTTTCCTGGTTATTGGGTTGATTTACATGCAGGGCAAAGTTTACATATTATGCAGTTGGATAATCCAAATACTGACACGATTCGTCCAGAGCACGGTGGAAGGGATTTTCATTTTGCGTTACGAGTTGATTCTATTGAAACTTTTGCAGATAAATTAGAAGGTATGAATGTCTCTTATACAAGCAGTAAATCAGGCAGAAAAGCACTTTTTATCAAAGATTTAGATAATAATGCCTTCGAATTGTTTGAGTATCAGGGTTAAAGCTGAATTGATTCCATAGGGTATCTGTTTTATCTCCAATGAAATCAAGTAAATGTTATGTAAATTTTCTGTGTCTATTGTTCAATCATTTCAATTAACGCTTCGGTTAATTGCTTTTGTTTTCCCTTGCTTTTTATAGCTAGGTTGTCTGTTTGGCTTATTAAGAATACATCTTCTGCTTTTTCGCCTACGGTATGAATTTTGGCATCATACAAACGAATATTTTCTGTTTTAAGGGCGCAACCAATGCGAGCGAGCAGGCCTGGGGTGTCTTTGGTGTTAATGGTTAATTCAGTCATGCAATCGTTGACTTGATTGTAGATAATCTCTGTTGGAGTATCAAAATGACGTGTACGCCTATTTTTGAGTACATTCGTCATTTCAAGTGGTTCAATTTCATCTTGGGTTAACTGGTATTTAACCTTATCAATAATTTCAGCATGACGAGATTCATCAATATAATCGTGATTTTCACGGTCTAAGAAGTAGATTATAACCAGTGTCATTTTGTCTAGCGTGCTGAAAATTCTAGCTTCAACAACATCTGTACCTAGTGAATCTAAAGTATGCGCGATATGCGCAAAAAGATAATCTCGGTCTGGCATGTAAATAACAAGTTCAGATGCGCCTTTTTGTGTTTGTTCTTGAAGAAACACGTGTTCTTTGTTTTTATCGCATGTGTAAAGCAATTTGGTAATTCTTGCAACGTCGTTTGGGTTTTGTCGGCTAAAGAATTCACTATTCGATAAACTTTGCCAGAATTGTTTAAACTCAGTAGATGGAATGCCTCGTTTTGAAAGGATTTCTCGTGATTTTTCTTGGGTTTGTAGTGCTTTTTTCTCTTTATCTTTAGGAGAGTTAACGTTTGTAGCAAGTACATTGGAAGTCTCATTGTACAGCTCTAGAAATAGCGAGTTTTTCCAGTCATTCCAAACATCTGCTGAGGTAGAACAGACGTCAGCTACCGTTAGTAAATAAAGGTAGTCAAGATGCTCTTGGTCACCAACCAGATTGGCAAAGTATTGAATGACCTCTGGATCGCTTAAATCTTTTTTCTGAGCAATACTTGAAAAATCTAGGTGGTACCGCACTAACCAGCTAATCATTTTGCCGTCTTTTTTAGACAGGTTATGTTTTTGAGCAAATTCAGTTGCATCAACCGCGCCTAATATTTCATGTGCGCCATTTCTGCCCTTAGCAATGTCATGGAACAGACCAGCTAAAAAGAGAATTTCTGGTTTGCATAGATTTTTGGCGATTTGGTGCGCTGTAGGGAATTCATAGGTAAATTCATCTACAAAGAAACGACGTAAGTTTCTGATAACTAAAATTGTATGATCATCAACTGTATAGGCGTGAAATATATTAAATTGCATTAAGCCAGTGATTTTTTTAAATACTGGTAGATATTCGCTTAAAACACCGTATTTGTGCATACGTTTTACCGCCGCATTTACCCCTTTAGGTTGTCTGAAAATCTCCATAAATAAGGCTTTATTTATTGGGTCATTACGGAAGTTCTCATCAATCAAGTATAAGTGGTCACGAATAGAGCGAATTGCATTGGAGCGCAGACCTTTAAGATCAGGTAGGCTCTCTAAAATAATGAAGGATTCAAGTAGAGCAGTTGGATTTTTTAAAAATACTTTGGGGTGTGTGATGTCTAAATAATCATTGACGGTTTTGAAATGGTTATTGATTGGTTTTGTAACCGTGTTGTCATCATCAAATAAAACTTCACGAAAGTGTTGTAGCAAAATCTCATTTAATTTTACAACGTTATGAACATTACGGTAGTAGCTGCTCATAAATTGTTCAACCGCAATTTTATCTTCATTGTCTTCATAGCCAAAACTTTCGGCAATAGATTGTTGTAGGTCAAATTGTAGGCGATCTTCACGACGTTTCTTTTTGTGCTGTAAAGCAAAGCGTATACGGTTGAGGTATTTATAAGCCGCTTCAATCTCTAAAAATTCTTCTGTTGTTAAGAAATTTCGTTGGACAAGTTCATTGATTGAATTTGCGTTAAAGTGTCTTTTAGCTACCCAGTAAATAGTTTGAATATCACGCAATCCGCCTGGGCTCTCTTTGATATTAGGCTCAAGTTGATAAATAGTATCGTTAAAACGTTGGTGGCGGTTTTCCTGTTCATCAAACTTGGCTTGGAAGAAGTCTTTACTTGCCCAGAAAGAGGTTTGATTACTCCACAGTTTTTGGAGTTCTTCAAAACGGCTGTAATCACCTGTTAACCAACGTGATTCAAGTAGGTTTGTAGCGGTTGAGACATCTTCCAGACCTGCTTGTTTACAGTCTTGAATGGTGCGTACAGCATAACCCACATCAAAACCTAGATCCCAAAGAAAGGTAATGAATGTAGATAACTGTTCTTGATTATCAGTTATTTGCTCGCAGATGATAAGTAAATCAATGTCTGAATATGGATGTAATTCACCACGACCATAACCACCAACTGCGATTAATGTTGCAATGTCTTCTGGAATTAATTTTTGCCAGATCATTTTTAAGAACTGGTCAATAAAGGCGGAGCGCTCTTTAATTAACTCTGCTACAGCACCACCATTCTCAAATTGCTCAAATTGATAATTGGTGAACTCATTTAATATGGTACGTCCAATTTTTATCTGCTCAGGAGTAGGAGATTGCTTCTCTTCAATAGATTGCATAAAGTTTGGAATACTGGGGCGGTTAGGCATGAATAGGACTCTTAAATTATGTAGGTGTTTTGTTTGAGATAGATATTTGCGTAACTATTGTTCTTCTCATTCAAAACACTCTCAAGGTGTTTATTAAGTAATGTTTAATCTATTTTAGTTGAACTAAGGTAATACCGGTTTTTCTTCTGTTCTAAGTGTAAATATTTCATAACCTTTTTCGGTTACGGTCAAAGTGTGCTCCCATTGCGCAGAGAGCTTGCGATCTTTGGTGACGACAGTCCAATTATCGGCCAATAATTTTACAGGAGCTTTACCTTGGTTAATCATTGGCTCTATGGTAAATACCATACCAGGTTTTAAAACGATCTCTTTCAGTTCTGGAGCTGCGTAGTGTAATACTTGAGGCTCTTCATGAAACTCAGCACCAATGCCATGACCACAATATTCACGTACTACGGAGTAGTTGTTTTTTTCAGCATGTTTTTGGATTGCAAACGCGACATCATAAAGGGTTGCGTTAGGCTTAACTTGTTCAATTCCTAACCATAAACATTCATGAGCCACTTTGCATAAACGACTTGCAAACGGTTTAACCTCACCAACTTCAAACATGCGGCTAGTATCGCCGTGGTAACCTTCTTTAATGACAGTGACATCAATATTAACGATATCGCCTTTTTTAAGTGCTTTTCTATCATCCGGAATACCGTGACACACTACTTGGTTAATTGAAATGCAGCTTGAAGCGGGGAAGCCGTGATAATTTAATGTTGCAGGAATGGTACCTTGCTCATCAACCATATATTTATGCATGATTGTATTGAGTTCCCCAGTTGAGACACCCGGTACAACATAAGGTGCAATCATTTCTAGAACATCGGCGGCCAGTTTTCCAGCAACACGCAACTTTTGAATCTCATCAGCAGTTTTAATTTTTATAGTCATAAGAAGGTCTTTTTAGTTGAAAATTTAACTCTTGGCGTTTTGTAGCTAAATTACCGAGAATTAATGAATTTAAATTGTTAATTTGGCTAGGATATGGTATAAATGCCGCGCCTTTCGAATGAGAGGAATTTTAACAGAAAATCCGCACGTTTACCGACACATAAAACGGGGTGCTAAATAATCTTAGTTCGTTTTATGGGGTAGACGGAGGCTTAACCCAAATATTGGAGAAAAAATCATGGCAAAAGTAACCATGCGTCAAATGCTAGAAGCTGGTGTTCATTTCGGTCACCAGACTCGTTATTGGAATCCTAAGATGGCTGAGTACATCTTTGGTGCACGTAACAATATTCATATTGTTAACTTAGAAAAAACATTACCAATGTTTAACGATGCGTTAAACATGATGGGCGGAATTGCGGCTAACAAAGGTAAAGTATTATTTGTTGGTACTAAAAAGGCAGCACGTGAGTTAGTTGCTCAAGAAGCACAACGTTGTGGTATGCCTTATGTTGATTACCGTTGGTTAGGTGGTATGTTGACAAACTTCAAAACTATCAAACAGTCTATCAAACGTCTTAAAGAACTTGAGACAATGGAAAAAGATGGTACTTTTGAAAAAATCACTAAAAAAGAAGCGTTAATGATGACTCGTCAAAAGACGAAGTTAGAGCTGTCTTTAGGTGGTATTAAAGATATGCGTGCAATGCCTGATGCAATCTTTATTATTGATACTGGTAATGAAAAAATTGCTATTCAAGAAGCTAAAAACCTTGGAATTCCTGTTATCGGTGTTGTAGATACAAACAACGATCCGCGTGATGTTGATTACGTTATCCCTGGTAATGATGATGCAATCCGTGCTATCACTTTATATCTTTCTGCAGCTGCAGACGCAATCAATGAAGGTAAAGCTACCATTACGACTGCGGTTGAAGGTGATGATTTTGTTGAAGCTGACGATAAAGCAGCTGAATAATAAGATTTAAATAACCAGGCCTGGTCATTCCAGGCTGAAGTTTGATTTATAGATATTTAAATTAAGGATTTCAAAATGGCTATTACAGCAGCAATGGTTAAAGACCTACGTCAAACAACAGGCGCAGGGATGATGGATTGTAAAAAAGCGTTGGCGGAAGTTGACGGTGATATGGATGCAGCAATCGAATTTCTTCGTAAGAAGGGAATGGCTGGTGCAGATAAAAAAGCTGGACGTGTTGCAGCGGAAGGTGTGATTGCAATTGCGGTTTCTGATGATAAGAAATCTGGAATTATTGCAGAAGTAAACTGTGAAACAGATTTTGTTGCTAAAGGTGATGAGTTTAAAGCATTTGCTAATGAAATTGCTGCATTGGCTTTAGCTGAGGATACGACTGATAATGAAACAATCATGGGGCTAACAATGGCTTCTGGTGAAACTGTTGATACAGTTCGTCGTGAGATGATTGCTCGTATTGGTGAGAACATGACGCTTCGTTTTGCTAAGAAAATTGAATCAGAAGGCGTTGTTGGTCAGTATCAACATGGTGAAAAAATAGGTGTTGTTGTTGCTATCACTGGTGGTGATGAAGCACTTGCACGTGATGTTGCTATGCATATTGCGGCAGTTAACCCTGCAGCAATCTCAGAAGCAGACGTTGATCCAGAAATGGTTGCTAAAGAACGTGCGTTCCAGATTGAGCAAGCTCAGGAAAGCGGTAAGCCAATGGAAATCATTGAAAAAATGATTGAAGGTCGTATGCGCAAGTATCTATCGGAAATTACTTTATTAGGTCAGTCTTTCGTTAAGAACCCTGATTTAACTGTTGAGAAGCTTTTGAAAGAAAGTGGTGCAACAGTAACAGCGTTTATTCGTTTAGAAGTAGGTGCTGGTATTGAAGTGGAAACTTTAGATTTCGCTGCAGAAGTAGCTTTGGCTGGTAAAGCAGTTACAGGTTAATTCTGTTGTCTGTAAAGCCATAGCTAAGCCTTGCTGAAAAGTGGGCTGGCTATGGCTTTTTTGTATGTGGCTTTTTTTGTTATTAAGAGTTTTTTCTAAGTCTTTGATTTAACAGGGTATGTAATTTCTTGTTTTGTCTAAATTAAATACTTGTAAAATGCTTTGGATTGACACAAATAGAACTGGGGATGAATATGGCACTTAAATATAAACGTATATTATTAAAGTTTAGTGGTGAAGCTTTAATGGGGGATGGCGACTTTGGGCTGGATGCACAGACTTTAAAAAGCGTTGTATCTCAGGTTAAATCATTGCGTGATTTAGGTGTTGAAGTAGGTATTGTTGTTGGTGGTGGAAACATCTTCCGTGGAGCTCAAATCCAAGACTCTGGTATTCAGCGTACTACTGGAGATCATATGGGTATGATGGCGACAGTTATAAATGCCTTAGCTTTAAGAGATGTTATTGAAAGTCAGGGTATGAAATCACAAGTTTTATCAGCCATGTCAATTGAAGGTGTGTCTTCCGGTTTTAATGCCAATACGGTTAAAAAGCAGCTTGCAGAAGGTGAAGTATTAGTTTTTGCGGCTGGAACGGGTAGTCCATTTTTTACTACAGATACGGCGGCAGCATTACGTGGGATTGAAATTGATGCTGACATCGTTTTAAAGGCGACTAAAGTAGATGGTATCTACACGGCAGACCCGGTTAAAGACCCAGCTGCAACTCGTTATCAAGCGTTAAGTTATGACGATGTAATCCAAAAAAATCTACAGGTTATGGATATGACCGCTTTTGTGTTGTGTCGAGATCATAAAATGCCAATCCGTGTTTTTGATATGTTTAAAAATGACGCGGTAATTAGAATTGTACAGGGTGACGATGAAGGCACCTTGGTTAGTGCAGGAGAATAAAAGATGTTAAATGAAATTCAAAATGATGCTCAGTCAAGAATGCAGAAGTCGATTGAAAATTTAGAGACTAACTTTGCAAAAATTCGAACAGGGCGTGCACACCCAAGCATTCTTGATTCGGTAACGGTTGATTATTATGGTTCTCAAGTTCCAATCAGTCAGGTTGCTAATATTAATGTGGAAGACGCTCGCACCTTAACTGTTCAACCATGGGAACAACCAATGGTAGCTGTAGTTGAAAAGGCTATTATGATTTCTGACTTAGGTGTTAACCCTGTTACGAACGGTAATGTCATGCGTATTCCTATGCCACCATTAACAGAGGAGCGCCGTCGCGATTTGACTAAGGTAGCACGACAAGAAGCTGAAAATGCACGTATCGCTATCCGTAATGTTCGTCGTGATGCTAATGGTGATGTAAAAGAGTTACTAAAGGACAAAGAGATAACGGAAGATGAAGCTCGTCGTAGTGAAGATCAAATTCAGAAGCTAACAGATGAAGCCGTTAACAAAGTCGATGCACTCCTTTCTGAAAAAGAAGAAAGTTTGATGGAAGTGTAAGGTTTCAGTGTAAATTAAGTCGATATTTATACGCAATTACGGCATAATTAACGAGTTTTATTGTGCCCTCTTATTTATTTAAACTTGTGTACATAAAACGGCCTTAGAGTAATAAGCACTCTAAGGCCGTTTTTGTTTGTTTTTGGAGTTCATTTGTCAGAAGTAGCTAACAATCCTAATCAGCCTAAACATATTGCGATTATCATGGATGGTAATGGCCGTTGGGCAAAAAAACGTCTACTGCCTAGGTTTGTAGGTCATCAGAAAGGTTTGAATGCCGTAAAAAGAGTGGTTTCTTATTGTTCTGAAATAGGCGTGGATGCCTTAACGCTTTTTGCTTTTAGCACTGAAAATTGGAAGCGTCCACAAGAAGAAGTGAATAAGTTAATGAGTCTCTTTTTGTTGGCGCTTCAAAAAGAAGTGAAAAAGCTTGCTGAAAACAATGTTCAATTACGAATCATTGGTGATAGAACCGCTTTCAATAAAGAAATTCAAGAGAATATTGCTAAAGCAGAAGCTTTGACAGAGAGTAATACGGGTTTAGTTTTGACGATAGCTGCTAACTATGGTGGTCGTGCGGATATTGTTGAGGCAGTCAAACTTTGGCATAAAGCGAATCCAGATACTGATGTAGGGTTGCTTTCTGAAGAATCTTTAAACAGATTTATTGCGTTGTCCGATTTGCCTGAACCAGATTTATTGATTAGAACGGGTGGCGAACAGCGTATTAGTAATTTTTTAATCTGGCAGATGGCTTATGCAGAACTGTATTTTACAGATGCTCTTTGGCCTGATTTTGGTGAAAAAGAAATTGATAAAGCGATTGACTCTTTTTCTAAAAGAGAGCGTAGATTTGGAAAAACAAGTGAGCAGATTCAACAATGTTAAAACAACGGGTTATTACAGCAGTCGTTTTGGCGGCTTTATCAATTTGGGCATTATTCTATTCGTCTGATTTAGTTTGGAAAGGTGTTCTTCTTTTTGTTGGGTTTATTGCCGCTTGGGAGTGGGCTGTTTTTGCACAGTTAAAAGCCCCTGCATTAAGACTGATTTTTGCTCTAGGCGTTTTGGTGGGTGCTAATTTTGCAATTGATGCGTTAAGTAATCAAAATATTCTGTTACTCACTTTTCTAGAAGCCATTGTGATGGTTTCTGTTGTAACTCGCTACCAAAGAACTAAAGGTGAAGTTGGTACTAAATCGGTTGGTTTTGTGCTTTTCTCTGGTGTTTTAACCATTGTTTTATTTGTGGTCACAATGGTTCAGTTTAGAACTGAACTGGGTCCTATGGCCTTGTTCTTGAGTATGTTAATGGTTTGGGCTATAGATACAGGCGCTTATTTTAGTGGTAGAAAGTTTGGTAAAACCAAGTTGGCTGTTCATGTTAGCCCAGGTAAAACATGGGAAGGTGTCTTTGGCGGAGGCGTGCTTACTTTTGTTGTTGCTGTATTCGCTTTGTTTTATATGCAGCCGGAGCTAAAAGTTTCTGTATATTTACTTGCCCTTGTTTTTGTATTCATCGCTTTGTTTTCTGTGTTTGGCGACCTGTTTGAAAGCGTACTTAAACGCCAAGTTGGCTTAAAAGACAGTGGCAAAATACTACCAGGCCACGGTGGCGTTCTAGATAGAGTAGACAGTTTGCTTATCGCTGTTCCAATGCTTTATCTTGCTTGGCATTTTAGTTCAGTTGTATAGGTCTGATTGATGGAAGTTATTTGGTCTCTTTTGGGGTTTGTGGTGGTGATGAGTTTAATTGTTACCATTCATGAATGGGGGCACTATCAAGTTGCTCGCTGGTTTAATATCAAAGTTCTTAAATTTTCAATTGGCTTTGGTAAGCCCGTATACACTATTCAAGGAAAAGAAACTGAATTTGTTATCAGTCAGATTCCTTTGGGTGGCTTTGTAAAATTTGCAGATGAACGTGAAGGTGAATTAGTAGAGCCAGATCTTGCACGAGCGTTTAATAGACAATCGGTATATAAACGAATTGCTGTCGTATTGGCCGGGCCAATGGTAAATCTTATTTTTGCCTGGATTGTGTTTGCCATTATGTTTATGGTTGGAGTATCAGGAATGAAACCTCTGGTTTCTGATGTTGAGCCAAATACGGCAATTACACAGGCAATGCAGGCTAATAATGTCAGTCTAAATGATGGTCAGATTTGGTCGGTTTCTGAGGTTAATCATGTCCCTGTTCATAGTTGGCAGATGGTTCAACAGCAGCTGTTTCAGTCTATAGCTAATGGTGATGCTGAGGTTAGCCTTGCTTTTAAAGATCTTGCCGAGACGAAAGAAATCTATTTGCCAGCAGTGAGCCTTTCTGCAATCGATATTAATAAAACCAATCAAAATTGGTTGCAATTGTTAGGTTTCAAACCAGCTCAGCCTGAAGTCCCTGCTATTTTAGGTCAAATTTTGGAGGCTGGCGCGGCTGCACAAGCAGGGCTAAAGCCGGGTGACAAAATTATTTCGATTAATGAAAAGCCTATCCAGAACTGGCAGGATTTTGTTAAAGTAGTTCAGTCAAAACCTAATCAAGTAATTTACGTTCAATTTGAGCGTTCAGGCGTCCGTTATAACCAAGATGTTAAGCTAGATTCTGTTGAGATAGATACGAAATTGCTCGGTAAGATAGGAGCAGGTGTTCAGGTAGATAAGGATACCTTTAAGCCTTATACAACGATTGTTCAGTACGGTTTTATAGATTCTTTTGTTCAAGCTTATCACCGTAGTGTGGATTTGGTTGTGATGAGTCTTAGCATGCTTAAGAGAATGCTTATTGGAGAGGTGAGTACTAAAAATTTATCTGGTCCAATTAGTATCGCTCAGTTTTCAGGCCAAGCAATACAATCAGGCCTGGTCGCTTTTTTAAGTTTTGTTGGTTTAATAAGTTTGAGTATTGGTATTTTAAATTTATTACCAATTCCGGTCTTAGATGGCGGGCACTTACTGTATTATTTAGTAGAAATAGTTAAGGGTTCACCAGTGAGTGAACGTGTAATGGTCGTAGGTCAGACTCTGGGATTGATGGTTCTTGTCAGTCTAACTGTTCTGGCTGTTTTTAATGATGTAATAAGAATATCTCATGGTTAATATGTTTCACAAAAAATCTCGTAATACTGTTTTATCTTCGGCCATAGCCGCCATATTATTTACACCAGCCCTGTCTTATGCTTTTACCGTTAAAGATATTAAGGTGGAAGGTGCAAATAAGATTGGGCTGGAAACCATTGATAGCTATTTATCTATTCGACCAGGCAAAGAGTTGGATAGTGTTTCGGTACAAGAAAGTATACAAAGACTATATAAAACTGGGTTTTTTCAGGATGTTTCATTGTTTAAAAGAGATGATGGTACTCTCGTTGTTAAAGTTGTAGAACGACCATCGATTACCGAGATTAAAATTGAAGGTAATTCCTTAATTGAAACAGATGTTTTAAATACCGCTTTAGATGGGTTGGGGATTAAAAAAGGTCGTATATATAATCAAGTTCAGATGGATCACGTTATTGTTGATCTGAAAAGGCGTTATCAAAACCAAGGTTATTATGCGGCATCTGTAGATATAGTCACCACAGAGTTGCCTCGTAACCGAGTCTCTTTAAAAATTGAGATTAAAGAGGGTGAACCGGCAACGATAGGCAAGATTAATTTGATTGGGAATGAAGTCTATTCAGATAAGCGCTTAAAATCCTTGATGCAAATGGCAGAGAATGTGACCTTTGGTAGTGGTGATAAATATTCCAAGCCTAAAATGCAAGCTGATATTGAGACGATTAAGTCTTACTATTTAGATAGAGGTTATGCGGAGTTTAAAATACGTTCTTCTCAGGTGAGTATTTCTGCAGATAAGACCAAGGTTTTCATAACTATCAATATGACAGAGGGTCCACAATATAAGATCTCAAAAATTCAATATTTGGGTGAGCTTATTGTGACTAAAAAAGAGTTGCAATCTCTGGTTGATGTTAACGAAAATAACGTGTTTTCAAGAAGTAAGGTTATTGCCGGTGTTAATGCAATACGAGACCTTCTAAGTGAAGAAGGTTATGCTTTTGCAGAGGTTGTACCTGAAACACTGCTTGATAAAGAAAATCAAACCATTGCGATTAATTTCAAAATTGAACCGAAGAAACGTGTTTATATTCGCCGTATAGAAATTGAAGGTAACACACGTACTCGAGATCATGTTATTCGCAGAGAAATGCGCCAGTTTGAAAGCGCGCCATACTCTTTGAAAATGGTTCGACAATCAAAAGAGCGTTTGCAACGTGTAGGTTTCTTTAAAAGTACAGATATTGAAACAAAACGCGTATCTAAAGACCAGGTGGATTTAGTTGTGAAGGTTGAAGAACAACCTACAGGTTCTTTTTCTGCTGGTGTAGGTTATTCTCAGTTGGATGGAGTGAGTTTTAATATAGGTGTGTCTGAGCGTAACTTCATAGGAAGTGGTAACAAACTTAATTTTAGTGTAGCAACGAGTGCAGCAAAAAAATCAGCGGATATTGGTGTTACCAATCCTTACTTTACTGATGATGGTGTCAGTTTTGGTGTTGGTCTTTATTACAGTGAAATAGATGCAACTCAGTTAGATATTTCGGATTATACAACGAATAATTTAGGTGTAAGATTATCTTTGGGTTACCCGCTAAGTGAAAATAATTCATTAAGTTATGG
>JAUUDE010000020.1 GCA_030826915.1 Thiomicrospira sp. | reverse complement strand
TTAGAACTACCAAAACGGTTCTAAAGAGAGTAACCATGGGTCTTAACAGCCTTTCGGCTATGTTGTTTTAGAACAGCATCAAGCAAGATCTTGTGCCTGAAATAGACAGTCTTAACAGCCTTTCGGCTATGTTGTTTTAGAACCAGAGTGCTATTAAGACAGGAGAATCGTTCGAAGTCTTAACAGCCTTTCGGCTATGTTGTTTTAGAACCCCTGAGTGCAACAGTGTATTAAATACTTTGTTGTCTTAACAGCCTTTCGGCTATGTTGTTTTAGAACTCATGTTGTAATTTTATATTAGAAATCAATAAGGTGCAATGCGTTTTCCGCACCAGATTGGTTTTATGTAAATTTGGGCTTATAAATATTGATTTTTTCATTTATTCCACCTTTTTTTTCTTTAATTTCAATGTTCCGCAGCAGATTCATAAAATTAACTTTATGTTTTTCTTGTAATTCTTTGTAATAAATTATAATTTTTCTATTCAAAACTTAGCAGGTATGCTTGAAAAATTCTGGTGCGGAAATTTCTTTTATAAATCGGCTCTGCTATTTTTACAAGACAACTACTGCTGGTAATTGAGCTATGTTTTGTCCAGTTATGTCGTGACAGTATTTGATGGTGTCTTTGTTTAGGTTATAAAAACGTACATTTGTCTCTTCATATTGTGATTTGCGCAGTAGCGTTTTTATTTTTTGCTCCAGTGCTAATTTTCGGTCGGACGTTTTAAAGCTGCATTCAAATACAGAACCTTGAACTCTTAGACCATATTTTTCGAGCAGGCGAGATAATTTACCTCTTACTTTATCATCTTGAATGTCGAAACAGATCAGATAGTGTTTCATCCTTTTTCTCTTTTTGTTTTTTGTTATTTTGCTTTATTTGAGTTCTTTCCAGGGCTCATAGTTGGCTAAGGTTTGTGATTGCATGGCTTGCTTTAAATTTTGTGCCTGTTGGTATAGGTGTTGATGTAAAGTATTTTTTTGGCTAAATTTTTGAAAACGATTTACTAGCCCACTTACATAACGCCGCCTTGCTTCGGCACTTAGTCTTAGAGTATTCTTGCCATGCAGATCTTGTTCTTCTCTAAAGTCTTCTTCTTTAATTTGACCATGATTGATAACATAAATTGCAAAACGCTCTACTATATGTCGATAACTTTCCATTATGTCGGAAGCGAGTGCTGAATGGCCTGCCGTTTGCTGATGATATAGTCCTTTCCAGGTCATAAATCCAGCACTTTGTAAGACGCTGTCCACATGACTATAAAGTATGGTATAGCCTAGTGACAGTAAGACGTTGAAGGGGTCTTTGGGTGGGCGACGTGTGCGCTTTTTAAATTGAGCCCATTTGGGTAAAAATAAATTAAGTTGGCTAAAATATGCTTTAGTTGCGGCACCTTCAAAACCATTTAAGTTGGTTAACTTTTCTGCTTGGTTTACTTTATGTTGAAGTTGCTTTAGCTTGGCTAATGTTTGCTGGAGTTGTTTTCGTTGTTCTTTTCTTTTAAATAACGTTTGTTTTTGATTGTGTATTCTAGATATTACCAGTTTTTTTGCAAAATATAAGGCAAAATCTTGACTGTCACTCATTTGCAATTGGATAAACCAATTTCTGTAGTTAGATTGAGCGGGTTTAAAACTGGTTAAGGCCCCTAAATAGGTACCGACTCTATCTGCCATGTGTACGGGTATTCGATTAGCTAGAGCTTGATGTTGTGCAGGCAGTGTCATGTGGTGTAAACCAATTAGAGTTATGGCGTGTAACTGCTCCCAACTGACTTTGTGGGTAATTTTATCTTCTTTTTTAACCACAAGGTGGTGGTTATCGGTGGTTAATATTTGAGCATCACCGGCTAGAATTAGATGCATTCCCTGTTCTTCTAGTTGACCATGTTCTTTTTTGGGGAGATCATCATCGTCTAAATCTTTAGGGTATCTATCACCCATATTGGCTAACCAAGCAGGTAAATTTTTGGGTATGTCTTCAGCTGAAAAACTAGTTCGACCATCTGATTTTTCACCCGCTAGTTCAATCGCATGGTCGTCACGAAATAAATAGCCTAAAAACCGAAAGCCTTCACTGAGTTCTACGATGTGGGTTTTCTCTATATTTATCTTTAGTTGCACTTGTGCTAAGGAGTATTTAACGCCTAATGCAGCGAGTTCGGCTTGATGTTTGTTTTTACACAAAATGATAAAATCATCGGCAAAACGAATCATTTTAAAACCGTGCAGTTCAAGGTCGGAATCAAAATCATCCAAAATAAAATTGGCTAATAAAGGGCTTAATGGTGAGCCTTGTGGCAAACCTTGGTGGTGATTTTTACGCTCAATAATGGTGTCTTTAAAATGAATGTTTTGCCCTAGCCAATCATTTAAAAGCTTCCATAACGGGTCTTTGCCAAATAGGGCTTGTAAACGGTTCATTAGCTGTTTGCGGTTTACGGAATCAAAGAAGTCCTCAATATCTGATTCATACACCCATTTGTAACCTTGACGATAGGCATTTTGGACTTCGTAACGCACCTGCTGGCGACTTAAACCTTTGCGATAGCCGTAAGAACCTTGTGCCATTAAGGCATCTAAACCTGGGGTTAATGCTAAGGCTGCGGACTTTTGAATAATGCGGTCAAACAAAGGGCTAACGGCTAATAAACGGTCATCACCATCTTTTTTAGGGATGGTAAAACCTTGCATAGGCGGGGTTTGGTAGTGATGTCGTCTAATCTGACCTAAGGCACTTTGAATTTGGGCATGGGTCTTTTCTGACAGTTCATCAATATTGGGCTTTTGCTCGGTTTGTTGAATGGCACGTGCAATCAAATGATCTTGAGTTAAATGCTCTAGCAAGCTCTGAGCGCGTGTCACTTGGTAAGGTTGCAAACCTAATGATAAGTGCTGTTTTTTGAAATTGTGTTTTAAGCGGTATTTGCCAAACCCAGAGGTTCTGCGCTGCCCAAACCCAACCACTTGCGCCAAGATAAATAACCCCAATACGCCCGGTTCAATTCCGGGATTGAGTTTGAGGGTAAATGAACCTGCCATACCGCCTAAGGTGTTTTGCTTTTTTTGTTTGCCAAAATAGGGCGTGTCTACCCAGTAAAGATCGGCTTGGGTTATTTGAATAAACTCAGCTTGCTGTTCTAACCAGGCCTGATGAATCTGAGAAAGTTCTGGATTGAGCTTATGACCAAAATTGGCGCTGATATTGACCAGTGTTTCGTAGAGGCGTTTTAGTAATAAATGCGGAGTTAAGTCGTTTTTATCTCGGCAGAATCGCAGTTCATTCTTAAGGTATTTGTGCTCCTCTTTTAAGAGCCGAACAATACTTTGCCATGTCCAATGAATCTCGGTTGATTCAGTTTGCAACTGGGCTTCTTTAAACCAAGATTGCGCTTGTTCTGCGGCTCTGTGTTCGGTGTAGGCGTCTAATGACGTTACATCAGATACGGGAATACCATCAAACAAGTCTTGCAGACCGATGAGTTTGATATTGTCTTTTAACGGTACATTTTGATCTTTAATTGGCGCGGAATCAGGCAAGGCGCGTAATTTATCAATTAAGCTTTGCCAAATGGGTTTCAGATCATCATCCGAACCTTGTGCTAACACCACAAAACGGTAAGGATCGCCCTCTTGATAGTGAAGCCGACCGTTCTCTGGGGTTAAGATAGAGAAGTGTTTGGTGTATTCTTCACCCACATTGAGAGTGTGCCGAAGAAACGCGTCGACCGCCATTTCATGCATTAAATTGAATTCGGTCTGGCGAAGAAACTTTAGGTTTACCACCAAACCGGTTAAGTTGGGAAAAGAGGTAAGAATCATTTTTAATTAAAATCTAGCATAATAAGTCTGGTAATTTTTTTCTCCAAGCACTTCGTCTCTTTTTTAGCCCTTTAAACCAATCACTTACTTCAATTTTATTCTTCAAATAGACTTGCTCTTCTTCTGGCAAAGATTGATATAAACTAGGGTCATCTATGAGTTTAAGCAATGCTTTTTTATTAATTTCTTTTTCAAATACATCCTCAAATAAAATTTCAAACGCTTTACGATTGTTGAGTTGTTCAAGGTGTTTTTGATGCTCTGCTTGCTCAAGTGCATGTTGTTCTTGAGCTACACGCTCTTCCTCTATCTTTAACTGTAATGCATGTTGTCTTTGCTTGTAAACATCTATAAGTTCTGACAACCCAACTCGAATATCTTCAACCATCGCTTTTTCGGGCTCAATTTTGAGCTTTGGTAAAGATGTTTTAGCTTCACGCATCTCTAAAAAGTCATTTCGTTTTTTTGCAGGGTCTAAAACCAAGTAATTTAAGTCTTGATCATTAACCACTGAATTTCGGTGTGTTGCTTTGAGTGTTGCAAAACCTTCGTTTAAAAGATTGTTAACCGCTAAATAGGCATAAAATTCATTTAGAAAAAATTCTTTTGATTTCTGCGTACGTGCAAATGCACTGATTTCTTTAATATCAAATGAACCTATATTAATTTGGACCTTTCCGTAGCCTAAAGGTTTTCCCATTCCTAATAAGTGCTGATAACTCGAGTTTTTCTCCAGTTCACCTAATGTGGTTGCCCAAATCAAAGCTCCCAATTCATAAGAAGTTAGGTTATGAACTCTAACCTTGGATTTAAAAGAGTGTTTAGAGGTCAATACTTCAACTTGTTTTGTTATATCAAGGTTCTCTGAACCATCTTTTTTCAACGGAATGCGACTTTGCTTTAATGTTTGGTGAGGTAGGTATTGCTTAAAACCATTTATTTGATTTGCACTGTTATAGTTGCGTAAATCATTTTTTGATTGCTTTAAATAAGCTGGATAATAGGTTGCTTTTGGATTGGCCAATACAAGCCTATGCGTTTCATATGACCCAACAGATTTACTTTTTGCTAATCCAAAACTGACCCTACCTTTTCTAGAAATTGAAGTTTGATCAGCTGTTGGTATCTCACCAAATAACAAACCAGCAAAGTCGGATTTATTTTTTGATGTTTTATTTCGATGATCAGATGGTAGTAGATCAAACAGGGCTTTCTCATAAGGCAGTCTAAAGAGGCTTGCTAAACCAAATGCTGAAATTTTATTTTGAGCATTTTGTAAATAAAATACGGGGATGCCTTCTTTAGAAAAGTCTTTCAAAAAACCCCAATGATTAGACCCCATCTCAGTCTGAGATTTATCCATTACATATTCAAATTTTCTAAACACTTCACTATCAACAGCTTTTGATTTATTAAAATCGGGAGCAGAAAACAAAAACTCTCTTCGTTTCTTTGAATCTTCGAGTTGATTCGTAACAATGAGGTATTGCCCAGTTAAAATTTCAACCGATGCGCCAATTTTATTGGCGTTTTGTTTTGCTTGCAAAATAGCTAAGTAGCGATCAACTGCACTTTCTATTTTATGAATTGGTGGCGTTACCGTTGGTAATAAATCTTCTAGAATATGTTCAACATCGGTGTTTGCGTTTTTTTCATTATGATTTACATCGGGTGTGTGCCTAATTGTTTTAAAGTTGGTTATAGTCGGTGCTATATTCCATGATTCAGATGTACTATCCCAATACAGCCAGCCAGACTTTTTACCCCTTAAGGTTTTCATGTAATCATTTTTGGCATTTGTTAAATCTCTTTGAGAGAACTGGTTTTGATTCATTTCAATATATCCACCAGTTGCAATCTCTATTAAATTTCTAATCATTCCTTTTAGGCTTGTACCAGGAATAGCAGGATAACCGTCTGGCGTTTTGAAAAATGGCTGATAATCCAAACCTTCTATATCTTGATCACCTAGTATTAAATCATTCAAATTATTTAACTCAAGCTCCATGGTGCCCGTGTAGCCCGATTCTAAAGGGAAATCTTGTGAAACACATTGTTGTTCAGGATGGTGGACATTTTCAGCTAATGGAACAAAGTTATAGGGTGAAGTAAAATTCATTTATTTTTCCTCCTTAAACTTAAACCCAATAAATCGGCTAAATTGCGGTTGTCTTGGTTGACTGTCTTCCGAATTTTGTGGCCAATAAAGGCGGTATGTAGCTGTTCCAATTTGTTTGCCAAGCTTAATCTGATGACTTGTTTCGGTATAAAAAAATTCTTTATCACCTGATGAATCATAGGTTGTAAAAGTTAAATCGCCTCTATTTGCTGGGCGAATATGAAGTGTTTGACCATTTTCATTCATCATTTCTGCAGAAAGAATGATGTCTTGCTCTTGCGTAGCGTTAAAATCTGCTACCCTTTTAACGCTATCAAGGGTTTGGATCCAACCCTTGGTTGGCTCAAACGTGGCAACTTTTGACCAGGCCTGTTCATTTTCGATTTTTTCTGAACTTACGATTAGTGCTTCTGATTCGAGTGAAGGCATCCAATTCGCTTTAAGTTCGTTTTTTATTTGGTTGTAAAGTGCTTGGGTGCTCATGCGCTTTGTGCCTCTGATTTTGCAATTTGTGGTGATGCGTTTTGAATGTAGGAGCTTAAATCATCTAATTGGGCATTAACCGCCTCAAAATAGCCATGACCTTTGGTACTGCCCCCGCCAAGGGCTAAACGGCCTTCAGCCAAGTCAAGCAATGCTAATTTAAATGCTTGTAGCACTTCTTGACTCTGCTCGCTTTTTTTAATTTTTCCTGCTAAGACAAAACCACCTCCATATAGAAGTTGTTCACTGAATAGAGCTCCATCTATGGTACCGCCTGTAAAACGGTCAATTTTGTTGTGCATCATAACTTTGGTTGGCGGTGTTTCTGTAAGATAGATGTCATCTAGAATCAAAGAGCCAATTTGGGATTGTTCACCGCTAATATCTCCAAACAGGGCAGCCAAGTCTGCATTTTGTTGTTGGGCATCTTGTTCTTTTGTTAAGCCGTCACTAAAGTCTTTCATTAGGCGTCTATAGTGGAATAGGGTACGGTGACGTAACGCCCCTTTAATACCTGAAGCAGGAATGACTACTTGAGGTTTTTCTGTTAGCTTTGGGTTGTTACCCAAATCCCACAGGATGACTTTTTCTGTATAGGGTTTTATATCGGGTTCTTTATCATATTGCCCTGGTAGGGCTTTATCGCCTTGCCCAATTCGCCAAAAGTCCTCTGCCTGTAAATCGAGTTTAAAATCAATATAATCTTCCGTGGCAGTGACTTCTTGTTGATGAACCTGACCATTTTGGGCATTAAAATCAAATGCTCGGTTCTGTTGCCACTTTGCCAAACCGTCAGCTTTGAAGTTATAAGCTTGGGTTTTAATCGAAATGACTTTAACCTTGCCAAACCCTCTATGTGTTAAGCCCCCTAATCGAAATTCAGGGTGAGAAACCCACGCTAAAATCGTGTGCCATTGTTCATCATTTTGTTGGTCCGTTGCCCAGTTCAGTTCAAAGCTAAAACGGGTACCTTTAGGCACAGCGGTTCGATCCATTTTTGAACCTTTTTGAGCGGCACCAAATTCATTTAGGGAAACTTGGTCTCGAATAATAGGCATTAGGTCTTTTAAACAAACATCAACTTCCGCTTGTGAATTAATTGAATCTAAATCTAGACCTAGCGCTATTTTGTTTTGCCCGTTATGTACAAACCCAAAGCTGACTTGAATTTGAGAAGGTAGGTCATCATTCTCTCCGGAAAAACCAAAAAGTTGTTTTTCTAATGTTTCGCCTTTTGTATTGCATTGCCTTGCCACAGAGCGTAATACGCCTGCAATTGAGGTTCCTGGAATAATTGGATAGCCATTTACATCTCTTACAATTCTAGAATCTAGTGTTAAATCAGCCTCATCAGCTTTAACAGAGAGTGGCGTTGCACACTCTAGAGTAATAAATGCAGAATAGAAGTATGGGGTTTTAACTAATAGCATTAGACTTTGCCCTCCATTAGGTTAAGCAGTTCTTTGTTTTGAGTGACTTTAAACGCCAATGCTCTTAAAAGTTGAGGGTTGTTTTCTTTTGTTATAGCCTGCAAATAGGACATAAAACTCTTGCTGCCCGTTGAGACAGACCAATGTTCATCTTGTGCACGAATAGCTCCATTTTTTTCATGAAACAAAGAATCAAATAGTGTTTGAGCCCCATCAGCATTCGTGGCCGCTTGGCGAACCATTCCCCACTGAGTTTTTGTAGGGCCGCACGTAGCCCCTTTTTGAGCACCATTGAAGTTCCTGGCTGACTTATAAAGCTTGCTTAATGCTTCTAATTGTTCGTCAATTAGAAGTGCGTATTGACCGGACGCTTTTGCTTCATCACTCTTCATTTTCAAGTACTGAATTAAATCAGTGGTCTTTAAAGTCATGCCAGATTTGCTTGAAACCAATTTCCATTCGGTTAGCTTTGTTTGACTATCTTGCAAACCCAAAATAGCCTCATCAAGCACGACTTGCCCTAACCCACTTTCTGTATAAGCACCTAGACCTTCTGATAATGTTTTTAGGTCGTTATCTGTTAGATCTGTGCTGAGTTCATAAGTTAATATGGACCCTTTTGCCAATACCTGTCGCTCTAAATCGTAACTTCTTCTGAATCCGTTGTAAGGTGCATATTTACGAGTTCTTACAAAACTTTTAGATGAATCAAAAGAACCACAATCAGACAATCCTAGCTCTAGCAAAGTTGGCGAGAGTGTTGGTTGCCCCTGTTTGTTATAAACAGCCATATCTGAGGCTAACCAAAGCACTAAACAGTTTTTATTTTTAATTTTAATAACAGGTGCGGTGATTGATTTAGATGCTGTTGGTAAGACTTCTAAACTGACGCGACCATACTGCGCACTTCGTGAACGCCCAATCAAAATCTCATTTTGTTGATTTAGTATTGAGCACACTGATGACGCCAGCGCTTCATCATCACAATCGATGTTTGCTATGAAAGATTCGCCTGCTTGCAGCATTTGGTAACCAAACAACTGCCCTTCTTGAGCTGTGCCTTTTTTGGCATCAATAGCAGTACGCATTTGTAACGTTTTAGAGGGTTCGTAAATGAACGAGGTTGAATTACTTTTTGTTATGTATCCTTTTCGATGTTGCTTACCCTGCTCACCTTTTTCAAAAACCTTGTGTAAATAGTTTAAAGGTTCAAGCTTTTCACCTAGCTTGTTGAAGTGCAGAGACAATGGCATAGGCTTAGATGGCTTATTATCGATTAATGGATAGGCATTCTGAAAACGAACTTTACCGCTATGAAAAATATCGTAAGCTAAATTTTTAGCCTTTAGAGTTACATAATGTTTTGCCGCCATCGCCCCAAGCAAGGTTGCTCCTGGCAAATAATCAAGGGACTGATGCGCGCCTTCAGTTGCATTAGATTGACTAATCACTAAAGGCTCTTGCAGGGTCAATTTAATTTGAATGGTTTTCATTTATTTGACCTCCAAAACAACACGCCCAAAACCACGGTTTTTAGTTGCGCCAATATGTGTAATTAGGCTTGCCGCTTGCGCAATGAGTTCTTTAATACTTTCTTGTTCCATTAATTGTCTCTGATTATTTTGGTGCTCAGATTCACCAATCGGCTCTATTAAACTGATTGAACCGGTAAGATTTGTGGGAATAACAACCTCAATCATGCGTAAAGATTTATCCTTAGCTGAACCTGTGTTCTCGTCAATAGCGGTACTGGCTAATGCCTGATAGATGTGAGGAATTAATGAATTTTGTGCAATTAAATGTGCTTTGTCTAACAACTCTAAATTGCTAAACCTCAATAACCCAGGTTGAGTTTCATCACGTGTATTGCTTTCGTTATTTGTGCGTGTACCAAACAGTAAATCAGTCTGTTCTTTTGACTGCCATTGATCCAATTTAAAGAATGCATCACGAAACAAGCCTTTTATAGTTCTTCCAGGAATATAAGGTAAGCCATTAAAATCTTTTTCAACCAATGCATCTAAGTTGTGACCTGAACCACGGCCTGTGCCAATGTGCCAGTAACTTAAAAACTGTGCATCTATTTCCATTGAACCCTTCATTATACGGTTCCTCCTACTGTTTGGTAAGGATTTTTGATTTTCAACGAAAGCAGCGAAATCAAATCTGCAACAGGCTCTTCGTTTTCAGATGAGAGTTCACTCCATTGTTCTTCAAATTGACTCCAAGATTTCTCTGTTGAGCAACCTTTTTCGGAAGATTGTTTTTCCCACCTATTCCAAAACACCTCTGCATAATCCGGGTCTTGATGTAAATGCCCTGCATATCGACGAACAGCAGAGGGATTAAGTTTGTCACTCTTTTTATCATCAAAGTGTAGAGCGGTTTCAAATAAAGTTTGTAAATGTGGTCTGCCTTGTTGAGCAGTAAATGCATAAGGCATTCTTGAAAGATATTGCTTTGAAGAAGTTTCCAACTCTTGTTCTAACTGGGTATCTAAGTCATCAAATAGTGTATTTGTGGTGTGTAAAAAGTTAATTAGAGAAGGTGGCATATCTGAATTAAGCTTTTGACCAACTTTTTTTGCTGCTGAACAAAGCTCTTCTGCAAGTGCGTAACCCAGACTAAATGGTTGATTCGATTTAAGGAATATCATCCCTGTGGTACAAGTAAGGGTTTTGGGTAATATACCTTCAAAGACCTTAGGTAAGGTTTTAACAAATTGTTGAGTAGCAGTCTCAAACTCTCGAGTAAAGGTATTTATAAACCCTAAAGCATGATCGGCACGGACGATACAGGTTAAGTCATCTCCACCTAAAATAATCGGTCTCATAGGAAGTGGAAGAATTTTACCTGTTACTTTCTTTTTATAGGGGTTGTCGTCATCTTGATAAGCTGAAATAAGCCAGTCCGTTGCTTTCTTTGCTGCCTGCTGAGTCGCCTCATCCAAACCTGTTGAAAAGGCTGAGTAGGCTTGAATACTTTCAGCAGGCGAAACCTCTTTAAGCGCTGCAAATAATTTATGAAGATATCCCCCTAATCCATTACCATCAGTATGAATAATGGCCAGCGAATGATTACCAGGATCAGTCGATGTAAATGGAAATGATTCTAGCCAATAAGTATCGGTATGAGTGTGTTCAAACTGTTTTGGAAACACGAATCGACTGGACTTCTCTTGCTGCAAATGTTTTTCTGATAACGCTTCATATTCATGAGTTGTCTTTGCAAGCATGCTCCAATCTAATCCATCTCTATTCTTTAACGGGGATTGAATTTGAGCCAAACCTGTTTTTTGAAAACGCACCGTCAAAGGCGTACTTTCAGGAAGTAACGCTTGAGGTTGGTTCTTCTGATTGTTTAAGTCATCGCGAACCGATCTGCTTGCTGTTTGAAAATCTGCATCACTTTTTATCGATGCTGAAAAACTTAACCCAGGTGCAAAATTAGAAACCACAATTGGCCAAAGCTCTGCAAACTGATTTGCTTTAGCTTCATTTTCAAGCACCATTAAAAAAACCGACCCTGCTCTACGAGGAAAAACTACCTCTCTATCCGCTAACCCAAGTTTTCCCTTTTCAGGTAGATCATTAATCACTTTTTCATTCAGACCGAGAGCATCAATGGTTTTCTCGAGCAGATCACCGGTTATGGCTTCCAGCAATTCACTTGCTCCCACCATCGTTTTTAACTTACCACCCGCTAATACATATTCTTGAATACTGACGGCTTCAAATTGATATACCTGATAACTCATTAGACTTCCCTATTTAGGTGAACTTTCTTCACACTCAACTAATATAAATTTATTTTTATACTCTACTTCTTCGCAAAGTGGACACCATCTCCAGTACTTACCAGGTTCTATGAACACCTGACTTTCAGCACTTTGACCTTTTTCAGCCCAGTCAATAGTGTTATAACACTCAACCTCTTTCGGTTCTTCCGTTACAAACATGCTGACCTCAATAAATTCGAATGGCTGTCCTGAATTAATTTTTTCATTTTTATCAATAAAGATTTGTTTACGCTCTATGCAATCTGGTCTCAAAAACTGTTCTAAATCATTAACTCTTGAACCCTTAACTACGCCACTTAATAGGGTTTGAGCTTGTGATCTAACATCTGATCCATTTTCGATATATACATTTTCAACAACAGCCAATTTTTGTGTCTTATATTTAAGAGTTACTGTGAGAAATGTTGGTAAGGAATCAATCCACCTTTTTTTTAACTGGTTAAACCAAATTAAAAGAATTGGAATTGAACCTAATAGACCCACAGAAAGAGAAAACCAATCTACTCTTTGTTGTAAACCATTATCAAGAAACAACCACCATAGTAAGAGAATGATTGAAATAAAAATAAATCCAAATGCATACTTTTCTTCTTCACGAAGGTATTTCCAGGAAACAATCCTGGTTCTAACTGGAGTTTTGTTCATTTATAATGCTTCCAAATTAAGTTGTAGTATATGAATAGTAGCAAGTAAAACTTCACTGTAAAAAGTCAGAGATTACCTGACTAGAAATACTTCATGGAGTAATAGTTTTATCTATAAAACAGGTAGAAATTAAACCAGATAATTAGTTAGTTTTGAATATCACAAATTTGTGTAATTTATAAAACTCGCAATATTTCAGTAACATACCTTATAAATTATTTTTTGGTATCAAGGCTAAAAACATGAATAACAATAAAAATAGAAAAATATTACTCTCCATACTGGGTATGTCACCACAAATTCTGACCGAAACTGTGTACGCTCTTTCTATGGAAAAACCCGCTTTTATACCTGACGAAATATATGTATTAACTACTCAAATGGGAACCAAAAACTGCAAGCTAGCACTGTTTCACGAAAACGGTGGTTGGTTCCATAAACTTTGCAGCACATACAATCTTGAAGGGATCCATTTCACTGAAAAGAATATTTTAAGTACGGTAGATGAAGACGAACGCCCTATTGATGATATTAGAACCTCTGAAGATAACCGGGCGGTAGCAAATCAGATTACTCAATTAATTAGAGATTTCACTTCTGATGACAACATCACCTTGCACGTTTCCATTGCAGGGGGCAGAAAAACAATGGGGTTTTATGCTGGTTATGCGTTATCTATGTTTGGACGTGAACAAGACCGTCTTTCTCACGTTTTAGTTCAGTCAGAATTTGAGGGGGAACCCGATTTTTTTTTCCCAACGCCCATAACCGATACTTTTAAACCTAGAAAAGGTGATCAGTTTTTAGACCGTAAAGATGCGGTGATTGAACTGGCTGACCTGCCCTTTGTTCGAATGTCACAAGCGATTAATAAAAAGTTCTTGAAAGAAGCAAACACGTTCGATGACTGTGTAAACCTACTTCAAAAATCAGTATCCGATGATGTTCTTCCCATAAATTTAAATGTAAAAGAGCGTTCTTTAATAATTGGCGAAGATCGAATATTGTTATCGGAAGCCAACTTTACCTTTTATTACTGGATGACAAAAAAATTAAAAGCAAACCAGACAATAACTACTTCTCAATATGATATTGATGCAAATGCTACTTATACGGAGGAATTTAGAAAATGTCTAGATGAGCTATTTGGCATGGGATTCTCAACGAGATTTGATGGAGACTCTACAAATTCTAGCAATGCATTTAAAGGTGTAAGTTATGAATTCATCAGAGATCGAAAATCTCAAATTAAGACAAAATTAATGGAAAAAATAGGAATTAATCACAGCTATTATGAGATCCAAAAAGTTAACTCTCATCCGCTTGAATATGCTTTAAAGCTTTCAACAAATAAAGTAATCGTTGAATTTTAAAAATACGAAAACACCTAACCCAAATATGAAATTCAAAATCCTATAGGGTTTGAGCAAGTGTGAAGTAATGAGAATATAAATGTAATTCTTCAAAAACTTGTTGATTGGGTTATTGCTCATGATACACCAGATATTAACGACACCGAGTTTCATGACAACAAAAAAATAAACCCTTAAAGGGGATTCTAAGATAGTCATCTTCTCTCTTTGTAAAGAAGTGAACTGGTTTAATTAGACAGGACACTTTAATAATGGACAATAATCCTAATTATTGAGGTGTTAATGACAAAACGAAAAAATAGAACGTATTCAGATGAATTCAAAAAAGAAGCGATTGCTTTAGTAAGCGAACAAGGATGTAGCGTTTCAGAAGCCGCTACATCACTTGGTATTAACACTAAACTGTTATTTAACTGGAAAGCCAAGTTTGAACGAGAACAACTCGGCGAAGGTCTCAACGAAGATGAACGCATAGAACTAAAACGGCTGAGAAGAGAAGTCAAAACGCTCAAAATTGAGCGTGAAATATTAAAAAAGGCCAGCGCCTTCTTTGCGAAAGAAATGAAGTAAAG
>JAUUDE010000036.1 GCA_030826915.1 Thiomicrospira sp. | reverse complement strand
TTGCATCTCTTAAATGTAGAGGTAAGGGATTTGTTGCATTTAATGGATACAGGCGGTTTAATGCGTTTTCCAGACCATGGTCGTTTTGTGCAACAGCTGTTTGATGCAGTGGGTGTCAATCAAGAGCGAGCTTCGTTACAGTCAACAATGAAAGAATCACAAGAAACCACCCGCTTTTTAAGAACTCAAATTACCAATGCATTAGAGCAAATAAGTGAAAAATCCAGCCAGCGCTTTGATGCTGTAGTTGGTTTTATGGGTATTCTATTGTCGGTTACGGCATTTAGTGATATGTTTGACCTAGTTGAAGAAACCGGGATTGATATTCCTCCCGTTGTGGAAGTAGAAGTGGTGTTTGGAGCCATGATTTTAATTGTGCTCTATTTCTCGATTGAAGCCATTATTAGAAGATTAAAATAGGAATAAAATATGTCAATTAAAATTGATTGGAAAGGTAAAAAAGCCTTTGAAGCCACCTCATCTACAGGCCATAAGGTCATGATGGATGCCTCTAAAGAAGTGGGTGGAGAAGATCGTGGTTCTCGCCCCATGGAGCTGCTGTTAATGGGATTAGGTGGTTGCTCTGGAATTGATGTGATGATGATGTTGGAAAAAGGAAAACAAGACGTCAAAGATTGCCAAATGGAAGTCACATCAGAACGTGCCGATGGCATTCCAGCGGTTTATACAAAAATTCACCTGCACGTTAAAGTGTTCGGTACCGACTTGAATGAGAAGAAAGTCAAGCGTGCGGTTGAGTTATCGGCAGACAAGTATTGTTCAGTCTCTAAGATGTTAGAGAAGACCGCTGAAATGACTCACACTTACGAAATCATTGAAGCGTAAGTCTTAAAACCGCTTTAAAGTTGAGATGTATAACCCCGTGTTTATCAATCTGAACAGGCGGGTATTGCCTAGAAGTCTACTCTAAGGTATTAATTGTATCTAAAACGGCTTTGACCAGACCTGTTGTTAAGGTGTGGAGTTGTGTTTGTGGTATGTTATAGGCAGGCATGGTGTAAACCAGACTGCCAAAAGGTCTTAGCCAAACTCCGTTTTTCAATGCCGCCGCTTGCACTTCAGCCCCAAGATTGCTTTGCTCTAACTCAATCACGCCGATAGCGCCTAACACTCTTACATCCTTAATACCAGCTACGCCTTTAAGCGGAAGTAGACTTTCTGCAAAGTGGGTTTCAATTCGACGAATGTTGTCTTGCCAAGGCGAACTCATTAAAACATCAATATTGGCGATGGCGGCTCGGCAAGCAAGAGGGTTAGCCATGTAGGTTGGACCATGAGCCAAAATACCTGGTTCACCTTGGCTTAACGCTTCACTTATTTTGTTTTGCGCAAGGGTGGCCGCTAAGGTGATATGCCCGCCTGTGAGAGTTTTTCCTAAGGTTAAAATATCTGGTGAAATGTCAGCCCATTCGCAAGCGAAGAGCTTGCCTGTACGCCCAAAACCTGTAGCGATTTCATCAGCGATCAGTAAAACATCAAACTCATCACATAACTGGCGTAACTGTCTTAAATAATCAGGGCGATAAAAACGCATACCACCCGCACCTTGAACAATAGGTTCAATCGTAATAGCCGCAATATTGTTGTGGTGCTCAGATAACAGTGCTTTTAGTTGTTTAATATCTCGGTTGTTCGATTCAATATCAAAGCCCATCTCTGGGGCGGGTGCAAAGTAGTGCTGGCTGAGTATTTCTGAAAACAGACTGTGCATGCCATTTACAGGGTCGCAAATTGCCATAGTGGCAAAGGTATCACCGTGGTATCCGTTTTTAACGGTTAAAAGCTTGTTCTTACCAGGCCTGCCTAAACTAATCCAATATTGCATAGCCATTTTAATGGCCACTTCCATTGCTACCGAACCAGAATCAACAAAAAAGACTTTGTCTAAACCATCAGGAGACAAATCAATCAGGCGTTTAGCCAGTTCCACCGCTGGTTCGTGGGTGAATCCGCCAAACATAATGTGTGGCATGGTGTCGATTTGTTCATGCATTGCTTGTTGGATTTTAGGGTGGTTATAGCCATGAAGTGCCGCCCACCAAGAGGACATGCCATCAACCACTTCACGCCTATCAGCAAGGGTAATAATAGAACCCTGAGTTTTTGTGACACCAATTGCAGGCATGTCAGCTGGCATTTTGGCATAAGGGTGCCAGATATGTTTTTGGTCATAATCAAGTAAAGCTTGCCAGTCGGATTTGGTCGTTTGATTCATAGTTGGTATCTAACAAATAGTAGGTGGTAAATAGTTTGGGTTTATCTTAACAGGCCTTTTCGATTAAAAATTTAACTTTTTTAACGCAGATTCAAAGTTATTCTCTAAAGGACAGTCAATTGTTATCGGTTGATTACTTTGGGGGTGAATAAGTTCTAATTGGGTGGCCGCTAAATACAGTCTATGTTGACCTAACAAGTCATTAAAGAAATGATTATGGTGGCGGTCACCATATTTAACATCACCAATAATCGGATGGTGAATGTGATTCATATGACGTCGTAACTGGTGTTTACGTCCTGTTTTTGGTTTGAGTTCCAATAGTGAATAACGTTGTTGTTCATAACGACCGATTTGATAATCAAGTGTTGTGGTGGCTAAAGTTTTGTATGCGGTCTCAGCGGATTGCGGCTCGAGCTGTTCTCTTTTTAGCTTTTCTGCAATCTTGTCTTTTTTATATTTTAGAGCGTGATCAATATAACCTGATTCGTCTGACCAGCCTCGGCAAATAGCGAGATAGGTTTTTTGAATTGTATGGTTCATAAATTGGTAGCTTAAATTTCTAGCGGCTGCTGAATCGAGGGCAAATAGTAATAAACCAGACGTAGCTTTATCTAGACGGTGAATTGGAAATACCTTTTGGCCAATAAGGTCACGGGTGATTTGAACCGCAAATTGTGTCTCATGTTTATCAATTGGTGAGCGATGAACAAGAAGGCCTGCTGGTTTATGAATCGCTACCATAAACTCATCTTGATAAATGACATTAATGTTTTCGAGTTGGCAATCTGTGTGCATAGTTATAACCAAATAAGAGTTTGTGTATTTGTATTATAAAAAGCAAATCACAAAGAAAAAGAAAAGAGTATAACTATTTATAACTTGTTGGAGCTTCGGCATGAATAACAGTGGATGATAGGATAAAGAAAGTGAATTTTAAAACCCTATAAAATTGTACACTTTACAAATAAGTTATTGATTGTTAGTGTTTTATTCCCTAGCAAGGGTTTGTTGGTTGTTGTGGTGTTGTAGACTCGCCTGAATATTTTTTAATATTTGTGAAATTTAATGTTGACAGGTGTTAATAAATCTATAGAATACGCACTCACAATTTGGAGGGTTTCCCGAGCGGCCAAAGGGGGCAGACTGTAAATCTGCTGGCACAGCCTTCGGTGGTTCGAATCCACCACCCTCCACCATATTGCGGGTATCGTATATTGGCTATTACCTCGGCCTTCCAAGCCGATGAGAGGAGTTCGATTCTCCTTACCCGCTCCATATTTCAAAGGCTCTCTTTGTTGGTTTGTTAATACAGATTAATAGAGAGGGCCTTTTTAATTTGCTCTTATAGCTCAGTCGGTAGAGCGCATCCATGGTAAGGATGAGGTCATCGGTTCGATTCCGATTAAGAGCTCCAAATTTAATTATTTGCACCGAGCTGTCTTGTACAGTCGCTGCTACTTAGGAGATTGCTATCATGGCAAAAGAAACATTTGAACGCTCAAAACTGCACGTGAATGTTGGTACTATTGGTCACGTTGACCACGGTAAGACAACTCTTACTGCAGCGTTAACAATTGTACAAGGACGTAAGTACGGTGGAGATGTTAAGGATTTC
>JAUUDE010000028.1 GCA_030826915.1 Thiomicrospira sp. | reverse complement strand
GTAAATGAACGAAGGCAAACGGACAGGGTGTAAAACAGTGTTTTAACAGGCCTGATTAGATAAATTACTTTTGTTCCTGTTCTTTATTGTGCAGGGTAGCATTGATAGAACAGGGTTGAATTTGGCTTATCTCCGTATTGCCCACCGCAATCGGGTTGAGTGTTGTTGGTGACAACGCTCGTTTTTCAGGCCGGTATCCGGGCTTAAGAGCAGTTTCAGATTGCCTTCTCAGAACGTGAAATGTTCCAATGGCTAAAGTAATCTGTTTTCTCTATCACCGTTGCGGGGGCAGCGTAGGATTAGAATCGCTCAAGCAATGAGCTTTTTCGCACCAATCTTCCCGTTTAACTTTGATTATTTTGAATGAGTTTCAAAGGTCAAAGCACCTGAAAGCGAGGGATTTTACATTGAAGTAAACGAAATGCAAGTTTTGTTAGAAATTGAGTTGGAAAGTGACCAGGCCTGGTCACTTAATAAAAGGTGTTTTGAGTTTACTTTGGACTTTATTTTGTGTAATTCACTTTGCTGTTTTCATAGAGTTCAATGAGCCCATCTACCTTTTCTTGGTTGTATTCACGCAGGCCACTTAAAACCATGGTTTTAAAACCAGAACCTACTTTACGTTCAGAGTCTAATACATCAAATTCAATACGCACAGTACCTCTTTTGCCAGCCACATCTAAGCTTGTGTTGACCAGTTTGAGCGATGGTTTAGAAACGTTTAAATCGTCAAAGGTAAAAGCCATGTTTTCATAGATAACCATTGGTCTATCAGGGTTGATCATGACGTTGTGCTTTTTCATTAAAGGCACAAGTAAGTGAGGGAAACTGTGTCCAGAAAAAGCCACATAAGCACGAGAGAAAGCTTCAATAAAAGCCATATCTGTTGTGGTTTCGCCTTTACGCTGGATATTCAAATACTCTTTTTCATTGCTATCTTTAATGGCAAATTCATTATCAACCGATTCTGGGAAAACCAGTTCAACCCCTTTACCCACCATGCCTGTGTAATTAAAGGTCATATTTTCTGATAAACCAAAACGAGCTAAAGTCAGCGCAAACAACAGGTCGCCCGGCACACAAAAACGTTTAGAGTCTGGGTTGTGTAGAGGGTTAAAGTCATTTGAAATTTCTTTGGCAAAACGACTTCCTTGTTCAGGAGAAATGATAGTAGCGTCGTTTTTAATAATATGAAAATCGTTTAGGTACATATGGTCTCGATTAAGTAATAATTGGATATGAAAAAACAAGGAGGGAATGATACTCAAATATCTGAAAATAATCATCTTTTGAGTCAATTATTTTTAATCGAGGTGTTTCTTAAACCCAAATTTGGTCAATATGGTTTAATACACACATTGTAAAGTTTAAAGAAAGTGAGAGCCTGTTTTGAGTACGGTACCTGAAAAACGACTGAATAAATTTATAAGTGATTCTGGATTTTGTTCTCGTCGAGAAGCCGACCGTTTGATTGAGCAAGGCAAGGTGACGATTAATGGTAAAAAACCTGAATTAGGGACTAAAGTAGGCGATGGTGATCTTGTTAAGGTAGATGGTAAACCTATTAATGCAGTAGCCGAGAATAAATCTGACCGAATTTATATTGCCTATAATAAACCCATTGGTATTATCTGCATTACCGATACTAGTATTGAAGATAATATTATTGATGCCATAGGGTATAAACAACGTATTTTTCCCATAGGGCGTTTAGATAAGCCTTCGGAAGGGCTGATTTTTTTAACGAACGATGGTGATATCGTTAATAAAATTCTACGTGCCGAAAATGCTCACGATAAGGAATACGTGGTAACGGTTGATAAACCCATTACTGAAAGTTTTATTAAACATATGTCTAAAGGTGTGCCAATTTTAGGCACAATCACAAAACCCTGTAAAGTAACCAAAGAAAGTCAGTTTGTTTTTAAAATGATTTTAACTCAAGGGTTAAATCGTCAGATTAGACGTATGTGTGAGTATTTAGGTTACAACGTAAGAAAGTTAAAACGTACTCGTATCATGAACGTTGAGTTAGGTAACCTTAAGCCTGGGGCGTGGCGTTGCTTAACCAGCCAAGAAATGAAAGAGATTAACCGGTCGGTTGCACACTCTAAAAAAACTGCGAGCAATACACGTTCAAGACCAAAAGCGCAAAACCATACTAAGGCAGAATATCGTCAAATAGTCAAAGAACGCCGTGAGGGTAAGCCAGCTAGAAAAGTGATGAGGTTAAAAAAATAAGGTTTTAACCATTGGCTGACTTAATATTAAACGGTCATCTCAAAATAGAGGATTTGCCGTTTAATAAATTAATCAGCTTCGTAATCAAAGTCTTCTACTAATACATAATCGCCATCAAGACCTTGTTCCATGCGTTCTTGTTGCTTAAGTTCTTCTGGCTTTTTGGTGCGTGTTGCAGGTTTGGCTAGAATTTCTAAGTAAAAAGATTCAAGATTATCAGCCTGTGCTTGGTTTATCGATTGATTAATCTCGGCAACGTGTATCACTTCACTATTATCAGCATCTGCACCGAATTTACAGTCAAAATCCCAAAAATCTGCTCCTTTTGGTAAGGCTCTTTTACGCTCACGTTTTAGGTATTTTTTAACCTCATGTTTCATGGCTTCAAACTGACGTTCTGGCTTGATTTTACCGTGGGTTATCTTAAAAGTCTTTTTCATATCATTCTCAAATTTGGTGGCAGTAAAATAATGCGGCTGATTATAAGTGATTTTTGCTGTCTGGCTCGGTTAATTATCCAATGGCACCAACTAGGTGTACTTAACAAACTCTAAGCAAGCTTAATTTGAATGAGCTACGTTGGTTCAGTAGGGCAAGGATGCCACGGGTATAATCAATAAGAAAAGCGTTAAAAACAGCATTAATCGAACTATAAATAATACTGTTTCTGAGCAGGCGATGATTCAAACTTTTTTAAAATGACTCGGCTTATACTAAGGATTCAAAGTTAATTGCAAGATTTGATAATGACTAAGAGACAACAACGTACCTTACTGACAACACTATTTATTATGGTTTGTACAATGGCTTCTACAGCTCAAGCGGTAGATACAAGAAAAGCAGTTTGGTTAACTGCTGATGAACGAGAAGTTGTATTGATTGAAATGCGTAATTTTTTAAGAGGTAGCCAACAGGTTTTAGAACACTCATTGAATGAAGATATGAAAATGGTAGAGAGAACGGCCAAACCGCTCGGTTTAAAAATGTTGAAAAACTTACCTAAAGAACTAAAAGAAGATATGCCACCATCTTTCTTTGCTATGTTTAAAACTCTGCATTATGGTTTTGCCGAAATTGCCGATATTTCAAAATCTCCCACCGCCAATTCAAAAGTGGTACTACAAAAGTTAGCAAACATGCAAAAGCTGTGTGTGAGTTGTCATGCCACTTATCAATTAAAAGTTAAGAAATAAGCAGAGTTTTGTTTATTTTTTGTATTTGCCCCAGTTCTGTTTAGAGCGTATGTAGAGTTGTTCCACTTTTTCTCTTGCCCATGGTGTTTTTCTAAGAAAGGTTAGGCTGGATTTTAAGCTAGGATTGCTTTTAAAACAGTTAATAGAAATTTTTTCTGCCAAGCCATCCCAACCATAATGCTGTTCTAATTCCGTCACAATGGTTTTTAAGTTTATTCCATGAAGCGGGTCTTTAGGGTGTTGACGCTTTTCTGGTTTGTGGTTAATTTTGTTTATATTCTCGGTCATGATTTCTCGGTGTTATTGTTTTTGGCTTCAATCCATTGTGCCATATATTTGGTGCTTTTATGGTGGTGATGGTTAAGCATTGCTCCAACAAAGTTTTTGTTTCGGTGAGTGTTAAGGTCAGATTGTAGTTGAGTGATTGTTTGCATAAGCCGATTATTCGCAGAATCAGCATCGTTACTTTTTGGATTGAATAGATATCGATTTGAAACATTTTCAAACCCCGTTTTTTGGTAGTTTAACCAGGCCTGCTTATTGTTATAAAGTTCAACAGCGGCATTGGCAAATTCATGACTGTTATTGGCAATGGCACCAGGTCATATTGAGTTTGCATTGGCTTGCATGGATTCTGCACCAATAGAGGTTGTAATACTTGGTGTGCCGTTGAGCATTGCTTCGGCAAGTTTACCTTTAATGCCCGCCCCAAACCGCAAAGGAGCGAGCAATAACCGTGCGTTTTGAATCACTGAAAAAGCGTCTTCTGCCCAACCCTTTACTAAGAACCCTTGTTTTGGATTATGTAAAGCGGTGGCTTTAGGAGGAGGGTAAGCACCATAAATATGCAGTTCGGCTTTTGGTAGTTGTTTACGAATTAACGGCCAGATTGATTCCTTTAACCATAAAACAGCATCCCAATTGGGTTCGTGCCTAAAATTACCTATAGTCACAAAGTGTATGCGCTCTTCAAAACTAGGTAAACTAGAATGCTCAACGCCTGGGTATAAGAAAGGCAAGTAAAACAGTTGTTGCGCAGGGGCTTGAAACTGCTGTTGCAGCAAAGCCATTTCATATTCAGAAATCATCAAAGTTAAATCACAACGAAAGATAGAGGCAATCTCTCGTTTGGCCATATCCGATTGTGCCATTTTGTTAAATAAGCAGGCCTGGTCAGTCAGTTGTATGTCTTCAAGATTGATTTCTTTTGAATGAGTTTTTAAATAGTCTTTAAGCAATTGTTGACGTGTGCTTCTAAGCGAGTGTAAATCTTCAGTATTAAGCACTCTGATTGCTTGCGGGGCAAATTGCTCAATACGCCAACCAAATTGTTCTTCCATCATAAAACGATCAAAGATAACCAGGCCTGGTTGAAGTTCTTGAATAAAAATATCGAAACTTTGGTTATTGAGTTCAATTGTCTGTTCATCGACGCCTAGGGCGATTAAATCAGTTTTATGTTCCCCGAGTTTGGCAGGGCTAGCAAAAGTAATGTTCCAGTTGTGTGCTAAAAAAAGCCGAATGAGTTGCATCATCCGTGAACCAGCTGCGGATGAATTAGGCTCTGGCCAAACATAACCAATGATAAGAAGTTTTTTTGAAGGTGTATTGAGCATTAAGATGTTTATCTGTAATAGTTTCAAGCTATTTTAAGTTAATTAACCAGGCCTGGTTACTTTAAATATTCAATGAGTTGATTTTAAATAGCGCTTTTATGCCGTTTGCGTTAATTTTAAACAAATCAGATTGATAGCCTTGCAATGTTATAGTAATGTCACTATTGAAACCTAAATAGTCGACTCTGAATAACGACTTTAAATTATGACAAAGTCAGTTTTTCCTCAACAAGGCAGAATTTTGAAGTGCTATCTAGATAACATAAGAAACTCTAACACAGTTAAGGGAAAACTGGCGCAGCCCCTTCGGGTGGGCGTTTACGCAGGCATGCTTGTTGTTACGAATCTTGGTAAGGAAACAACCCTTAACTGCGATCCACGCCTAGAGCCTACCAGCTTAAACGTCCCACATAATTTTAAAGTCGTTATTCAGAGTCGACTAAATAGCAAAACATCTAAAGTAGATGTATTGGAGAAAAAATGAAAAATCAGGTAGTGCGTAATTTAAGTGGTTTAGCTGTTGTTTTGGCTTTGAGTAGTGCCAGCTGTTCTGCTCAAGCAGGTTGGTTAGAAGAGACTTGGAGTGAGACAAAATCAATGGCATCTTCTCTTTGGGATGACACCAAAGAAGCCTCCGCAGATGCTTGGCAAGATACCAAAGAAGTTTCATCAGAAGCGTGGGAAGATACAAAAAAAGCTTCAGCAAACGCATTGGATAAAGTTACTCCAGAGAGCAGTGATGAAAATTCATTAAGTGATAT
>JAUUDE010000033.1 GCA_030826915.1 Thiomicrospira sp. | reverse complement strand
AGCAAGGAATAAAAAGGTTGTCGTTTCATTTTAAGCATTCCATTGAATTTTTCCGTATTGTGAGACCTTTACGCCTCTCTCCTGAAAGACCTCACGATAAAATTACCACTAACCTCTATTTTATTCAATTTTTTGATGTAGATGATTACTGAACTCTGAATAGAAGAAGTTTCTACACCAAACGGTTTTGCAGTTTTCTCTTAAAGATTTCGGTTAAGTTTTCTGTAACTACATTTGACAATATCGTTTAAATTCTTAAAATAGTTTTCGTTATGTACTAAAGGTAATATAGCTTTGCCAGAATCGCATCCAGAACAACTTGTGCAGTCTTTTTTGATGGGCTCAAAACAGTCTCAATCGGGGCAGCGACGTTTAGAGCTGTTAAATAAAATTGCAGATTTAGGCTCTTTGTCGGCAGCGGCTAAGGCGTGTGGTATGAGTTACAAAGGTGCATGGCAGGCCATTGAGGCTATGAATCTTGCTGCTGGGCAGAATCTGGTTGTAGCTCAAAAGGGCGGTTCTGGTGGGGGTGGAATGTTGTTAACATCCGCTGGCGAATCCTTGTTGTCTGCTTATCGATTATTCACTGAGCAGATGCAACATTGGATGCGTGAATTAGAAGCGTTATCACCAGGGGTTTTAAGTCAACTAGAAGTGATGAGAAAAGTCTCTATGAAAACCAGTGCACGAAATCTGTTTCATGGAACCATTACCGAAATTATGCATGGCGCAGTCAATAGTGAAATTATCTTAGCGATTGGCCATGATATGCAGATGGTGGCGCAAATTACACCCGGAAGTTTAGAGCGTTTAGGCCTAGATATTGGCTCAGATGCTTATGCATTGATTAAAGCCAGTTGGGTGGTTTTAAGCGAAGATGTGGAAGGGCGTTTTAAAACCAGTGCTCGCAATGAGTTTTGTGGTGAAGTGCAAGCAATAGAAACAGGTGCGGTAAACAGCGATATTACGATTGATATTGGCAGTGGTCTAAAAATATCAGCTATTGTCAGTAACCAGAGTGTTGAAAGCTTAGGATTGAAAGTTGGTGGACGTTGTTGTGCGCTGATTAAAGAAAGCCATGTTTTATTAGCGGTTGCGGATTAGATAGATTTCGAAGTTGTAAAAAAACCTCCCGTGTAAACAAATGATAATAAAGAGAAATAGAATGAAATTTTTTATACCAGGCCTGCTAAGTTTTTTAATACTTTTTAACGGATTAACATCAGCGCAAGCATCGACACAAGAGTCTGTGCGAATTGCGGCAGCGTCCAACTTTTTGGCAACATTAAAAGTGCTATCTAAAGACTTTACAGAGCAGACTGGTATTCGTGTGAATATCTCTAATGGTGCCACTGGTATGCTGTATGCGCAAATTAAGAAAGGTGCACCTTATGATATGTTTTTTTCGGCAGATTCAAAACGCCCTGAATTACTTGAAAAAGAAGGATTAATTGAACCGAATAGCCGTTTTACCTATGTCACAGGCAAGTTGGTGGCCTGGTCGCCTAATAGTCATTTGGTCTCAGCAGATTTATTGAAATTAAATGCCAATAATCGACGTTTACGTTTTTTAGCAATGGCCAATCCTAAAACAGCGCCTTATGGTGAAGCGGCGTTAATGGTCTCAAAACACTATGGTATTTACGAGAATCTGAAAGCATTAAATAAAATCGCATTGGGTGAAAATGTGGGCAAAGCCTATCATTATGTAGCTTCAGGTAATGCTCAAATTGGGCTTATTGCTAAATCCTATGTATCAAATCCAAACAAATCGGTAGGTGGTGAAGTCATTGATATTCCACAGAACCTTTATCCAGAAATCAAACAACAAGCGGTAGTTCTAAAAGGCAAAAAGAGCCCTGCAACGGATGCGTTTTTGCAATACTTCAATTCCGATAAAGCACGTAAACTTATTCAGGCTTACGGTTACGGCTTAGGAAAAATGGCGCATGTTAGTCAGTAATCTAACTTTTGTTGAGGGTAGATAAACACTATGTTCATGGGTGTGGATTTACAGCCACTTTGGATTAGTTTACAGGTCGCGTTTTATACAACCGTATTACTGATTGTTTTGGGTACGCCGCTCGCTTTATGGTTGGCACGAATTCAAGGCATGAAAAAAGCGGTGTTAGAAGCAATGGTGGCTCTACCTTTAGTCTTACCACCAACGGTTTTAGGTTTTTATCTGTTAGTCACGCTTGGGCCAGGTGGGCCAATTGGTGATTTATGGGCTTCTTTTGGATTTGCGCCTTTAACCTTTTCTATGGCAGGCCTGGTCATTGGCTCATTTTTGTATTCACTTCCCTTTGCGATTCAACCTCTTATGAATGGCTTTGAACAACTCGGACAACGGCCAAGCGAAGTAGCCGCTACTTTGGGTGCAGGCCCCATTGACCGATTTTTTAGCGTGACATTACCATTAACACGCCGCCATTATTTAGTGGCTGCCACCTTAGCTTTTGCTCATACCATGGGAGAGTTTGGTGTGATTTTAATGATTGGTGGCAATATCCCAGGGGTAACACAAGTGGCATCCATTGCCATTTACGATCATGTAGACGCATTAGAATACAGTCAAGCGCACGTATTATCAGCGATTATGTTAGTAATTAGTTTGCTGGTGCTTACCATTATTTATGGTGTAAACCGTCGCATGGAGGCTAGGTTTAAATGACACAAAACGCTTTAAAATCCAGTCTACACGGCCATTTAACCATTCAGCGTGGTGACTTTAGTTTAGATACCGGTGGCTTTGAAATTCCTGCCGCAGGTTTAACCGCAATTTTTGGCCATTCAGGCAGTGGCAAAACGACCTTGTTACGTTGTTTAGCCGGCTTTGAAAATGAAGCAAAAGGTCAAGTTATCTTTTCTGGGCAGGCCTGGTTACATCAAGGCAAGTCATTAGCCATTCATAAAAGAGGCTTGGGTTATGTGTTTCAAGAAGCCAGCCTGTTTGCACATTTAAATGTAGAACAAAACTTACGTTACGGTCTAAAAAGAGCCAATAAAAAGTCACCAGGCCTGGTTAATATAGAGTTTGAACAGGTAGTAGAATGGTTAGCTTTAGCAGACTTGTTAGATAGAAATGCAACAACCTTGTCTGGCGGAGAGCGTCAACGAGTGGCAATTGGCCGTACCTTACTTTCTCAGCCCAAAATCTTAATGATGGACGAGCCAATGGCCTCTTTAGACCTGTTTGCAAAACGTGCCATCATGCCATACCTAGAACGATTACGAGATGAGTTAGAAATACCAATTTTGTATATTTCACATTCACCAGAAGAGGTAGAGCGTTTGGCAGATAATGTGGTCTTTATGCAAAAAGGCAAAATCACTTCGATTGAACCGATTGAAGAAGCCTTAAATCGAAAAGATACGCCACTATATCAAGGAGGCGAACCTAGATCGGTGTTGTCAGCACAAGTGGTTGAGCATATCAAAGATGAAGGCTTAACTCGCTTAAAAGCGGGGGAGGCGGAGTTGTTTGTGCCAGCTACAGAAGGAGACAAAACTTCAACTACTGGCTCGAATGTGCGTGTGGTGATTTCTGCTAAACAAGTCAGTTTAATGGCAGAACAACCAAAACAGACCTCGATGTTGAATCATCTACCTGTAAAAATTGAAGCGATTGAAGAGCATAATGAATACAGCTATTTGATTAAACTCAGGGTTAAAAACGAACCTTGGCCACTTATCGCACAAGTCACAAAACGTTCTTCAAAAAGTTTAAATCTACAAGTTGAGCAGGCCTGGGTAGCGGCGATTAAATCGGTTTCCATTTTAAATTAAATTAGCCGCACTTATCCTTGTATCCAACTCTTTCAATGCGCTCTATTGAAGTGAAAAAAATCAACTAAATCCTATGGTAATGAATGTTGAGAAGCCTTTTAATTTAATGACTTAGCCTTGATATGTTCTACCAGGCTTCCCGTTACTATTTTTACTTACCTAAAAATAGTAACCACAAAAAGGGCACCCCACTCCATAAATGGACAAGTTCTAAGCTGTTCACTAACAATCTCGCAACTTGCTGAGCAAGCCCAGCTTCGAACAGTCGAGCTTGTTTAACCGTTCTCTACGCTAAGAACTTTGCACCATTTATTACAAGGGGAACTTTGGCGTTTACCGAAGAATTTACTCAAACGCAAACCTCAATTTTGGACTTATTTCCCAAATAAAAAACCGATAAGTATGTTTATTCTTCTTTTGCTGTCTGTTGTCAAGTTTAGTCTGGTTTTTTACAATTTACGAGTTTGGCATTTAGGGCAAAAGTAACAGGCACGTTGATTGAGAATAATTTTTTCAATTTCCGTTTTACAAACTGGGCATGGCTTGCCTGCTTGATCATATACGTTGAGTTTCTGTACAAAGTAACCAGGTTTGCCGTCGGGTGATAAAAAATCTTTAAGGGTTGTGCCGCCTTGTTCAATGGCTGCGGCTAATACTGTTTTAATATTATCCGCCAGCAGCTGGCATTGCTTTTTGGTGAGTTTACTGGCAATGGTTTGAGGGTGAATTTTGCTCATGAATAGGGATTCATTAGCATAGATATTCCCTGCACCAACCACAATATGACTATTCATAATAAAGCTTTTAATCGCTATTTTACGGTTACGACTTTTCTCATAGAGATAATTGCCATTAAACGCTTCTGAAAGTGGCTCAGGCCCTAGTTTGCTTAGCAGTTTATGTTGGCTTACATCACCTTGCTCGGCACTGTGCCACAATACAGAACCAAAACGACGAGGGTCGTTAAGTCGAATCACGTAGCCATTTTCTAGGCTGATATCCACATGGTCATGTTTTTGTACCTCTGTTTCTTTGGGTAAAACTCGAAGGTTGCCAGACATACCGAGGTGAATTAGCAATGTTCCCAATTCTGTTTTTAGTAGCAAATACTTTCCTCGGCGTTGTATGGATTCAATCACCAGGCCTGGTAATATTTGTTGTAGCTCTAAATTAATAGGCCAGCGCAAGTTAGAGTTTCTAACAATGAACGATTCAATGACTTGCTTATTGGCTTTTGGCGTAATGCCTTTGCGTGTGGTTTCTACTTCGGGTAATTCAGGCATGGTATTTTCGTTTTATACAGTAAATGAGGCTTATTGTAATCAATACATAGTCTTAACGTCATAAATCCTTAAATAAAATATCTGAAAAGCGGCATAGAATGTGTTTTTTACACTTGTAAATTAATCATGTATTTGCCGTTTGGCCGATAAACTAATTATGCAATTTAATAAGGATGAATAAGGTGAAAAATTTACATTATGCTGTTGAATTTAACGGCTACGATTATGTAGT
>JAUUDE010000038.1 GCA_030826915.1 Thiomicrospira sp. | reverse complement strand
GGTGCATAAACAATGTGTATTCTTGCGGTTTACAAAAACCCATTACTCGCTCAACACCGGCCCGGTTATACCAAGAACGGTCAAATAAAACCATTTCTCCCGCTGTAGGCATATTTTGAATATAACGCTGAAAATACCACTGGCCTTTTTCAATTTCACTCGGCTTATCTAAAGCAACAACACGTGCACCACGAGGATTTAAGTGTTCCATCATCCGCTTAATTGTTCCGCCCTTACCTGCCGCATCACGACCTTCAAAAACTAAAACAATTCGTTCATCATTTTCTTTTACCCACTTTTGTGCCTTGAGTAATTCAATCTGCAATAAACGTTTCGTTTTTTCATATTCAGAACGTTTAATCTTCTCTTTATATGGGTAATTACTCTCACTAGATTTTACTTTTTTCACTTTACCCTCCTATTTAAAATTTTGCTAAATTGCTAATTATTAACTCTTTAACTATACGCTTATTACTAAAGGCTTGAAGCAGGCCAAGAGCCGTTTACGATTTAAAAATTGATTCAAAGCAATTTCTTAACACTCTTTTTAACCCCCCTTAAAAAACCAATAAAAACGAATGTTAATAACAATAAACGGCTTAAATATAGCCTTATTTATTACATTTATTGCATAATCTGCGACTTATAAAAAGGTAAACATTTCTTCAATCTATTAAAATGCTATCAAACAGTGATATTTAACCAAGAGGCAGGAGTAAACATGTCGGATTCAATTGTGCAACGATACCAAAATGTTAAAAACAGAATTGACCAGGCCTGCCATAATGCTAAACGAGACCCGCACTCTGTTCAATTATTGGCTGTAAGTAAAACCAAACCCATTGAAGATATTAAAATACTTGCGGATAACGGGCAAAATGCATTTGGCGAAAACTATTTACAAGAATCACTAAGCAAAATTGAAATTTGCCCTGATTTAGAGTGGCATTTTATTGGCCCCATTCAATCCAACAAAACCAAACCCATTGCCGAAAATTTTCAATGGGTGCACAGTGTTGATCGCTTAAAAATTGCGCAACGCTTAAGTTCTCAGCGCCCAGAACATCTTGAACCGCTCAATATTCTACTTGAAGTCAACATTAGTGAAGAGCCCTCTAAAGCAGGACTTAGCCCACAAGAAGTTATTGATATCGTACCCCAAATTGCCGTGTTACAAAACTTGAAATTAAGAGGTTTAATGGCTATTCCGCAAAAAGCAGAAAGCCTTGAACAGCAAAGAAAACCGTTTGAGCAGATGAAAGCTTTATTGGATGAAATCCAAACTCAGCATCCTGATTGGCAGTTTGATACTCTATCAATGGGAATGTCAGCAGATTTAGAAGCCGCAATTTTGGAAGGAGCGACAATAGTTAGAATTGGTACGGATATTTTTGGCGCTAGAGATTATGCAAATAAATAGCTTTTGGCTCAGTTAGCCATACTTCAGATGTATAAGTTTTATACTAAACCTTACATTTAGACACAAATTGAGAAGCCTTTTTAATTTAAATACTTCGCCTTAAAATTCTCTACCAGGCTTCCCGTCACTCTTTTTTATGCCAAAAAAGAGTAACCAAACGAAGAACTTGGCTGAAGCGTAGCGAAGAGACAAGACAAAAAGGGCACCCCACTCCATAAATTGTCAAGTTCTAAGCTATTCACTGAAACGAAGAACTCGGCTGAAGAGCCGAGACAATCTCGCAACTTGCTGAGCGAGCTCAGCTTCGAACAGACGAGATTGTTTCATCGTTCTCTACGCTAAGAACTTTGCGCAATTTATTCCAAGGGGAATATGGGCATTTCACGATACACTTACTATAAAGTAAAGTTTAATGTAAGCCTTTAGTTTTAAGCATAAACAAAAAAGCCAAAATAGACATAACATCTATTTTGGCTCTATCTCCTTTTTGCACAATTTAACTGTCATTAACTTTTGGTCTAAACGGTTAAACTGTATGGGCAATTTATTCAAATAAATTATCTTTTAAGCTTTATCAAACAACCTTAAAAGCATTTAATCGCCAATTACCTCTGTTTTTTTTGTAACGGCTTTTTTAGCCGATTCTTTAGTTTTTTAACGCTTTTATTTTCTGTGCCTAAACATTTTGTTCAGAACTGTTTTCAATGCTTTCAGATTCTGGCATTAGCTCAATAGAACCGTCAGGACTATTCTCTTCTGGAGCTGCTCGAGAATCCGACTTAGCCATTTCAATCAATTGCTCGTGAAAGACTCGAACTCTTTCTAGCCAACCATTCGGTGAGTCTTGCTCAGGAAAACGCTGTGCTGTGACCTCTCCCATAAAACCATTTAACACTTCTTGTGCATTTTTAAATTGTTCATCCAGTCGTTCAATTGCATCCTGCCATTGCTGTAAATAAGGAGGTAATTCACTCACATCAGCGCCATTTTGTTCTGGCTGTTCGTGTTCAGAAGATTGTTGTTGAACATCGTTATATTGCGCCACTGCCGCTTGCTGATAACTTGTTGCTAAACTTTCTGTTTGAGTTAACTCCAATTTAAAGCTATCGAGTTGACCAAAATCAATATTTAACTCTTCAGCTTGCTGAAGGGCTTTTTCAATATTGCCATCAAAAAACTGATTCGCCAATGAATCAACTTGTTCAAACACATCAAATATGGCTTTTAATTCATCTTCGTTTAAATCACCTTGTACAGCAAAACCAAATTGTTCTTCAAACTGTGTCATTTCCAAGGCTTCTTTACTCTCAAAGTAACGAACACCTTGTGGCCCTTGCTCTCCTGCTTGAGCTTCGCTATAAGATTGATATTGTGCATACAGCTGACGAAAATCGACCGTTACCTGATCGCCCTCTTTTGTGGTTAACTGCATACTCATTGTTTCACTATACTGATAAGCACGCTCAACCTGCTCTATTCTTGCTGCCGCCATTGCTCCCTGTTTACTAGGCGCATAAGACACATCTGCAGACTTGGCTTGTTTAGCAAACTGATCCGCGTCATGCTTAGCTTGGGCAAGTTCTGAAATTTGTAGGCCTGGTTTAGAGTTTTTATTTTGCTCTTTTACATCAAAAAGCTGGCTTAAAAATGGATTATCTTGAATTGTATTAGACATAATCGTGTCTTATTTCTGGTCAGGCTCTTCCCCTAGAATACATTACAAAGCAATCAAATCTTCTGTTGCTTGGTATTCAGCGCCTAAATTAGAATGTTTTATGTTTTATATCTTTTTATATCGGCCTATTTCATAAAACTTTATATGCTTAAAGTTTTGCACAAGGGGCGCAAAAGAAAAATAAGGAAACATTTGTCTGATTGAGATGAAAAATGCAGCTAATAGTTAGCTATTAGCAAGGTTTTGAACGAAAATCAGGTAAATTTTAATTTTTTTATTTGTGAACCCCATTGTGCAAAGATCTCACTCTATACCAAGACACTTGTCAGTCTTCTTTTAAAGAAGATAAATGGACATTGTTTAATGCATTCAGAAGCTATGTTTTAGGCATAAATCCTTTATAATAGCTTCCATTATAAAATTGTTTAAGTGGATAACACTCTATGAATGCATCTATCTGTTTTATTGGCGCAGGAAATATGGCGCAAAGTCTTATTGGCGGATTAATTGCCAGTGGTTATGACAAACAAAAGATTACCGCAACGGATCCAACTCAAGAACAGCGTGATTCAGTCACCCAAAACTTTGGTATTCAATGCTTTGCAAACAATGCAGAAGCCATTGCACATGCAGACATTGTTGTTTTAGCGGTTAAACCACAAGTATTAGAGTCCGTTTGCCAAACCATTGACGATACTGTGCAAGAGAATAAACCTTTAATCATCTCGGTTGCCGCAGGCATTCGCTCTGACGATATTAACCGTTGGTTAGGTGGGCAAACCGCCATTGTAAGAACCATGCCAAATACACCTGCTCTAATCCAAACAGGCGCAACAGGTCTGTTTGCAAACTCGTTTACATCAGCGGAACAAAAAAGCCAAGCCGAACATATATTACGTGCCGCAGGCATTACGGTATGGGTAGATGAAGAGTCTAAGTTAGATGCCGTCACAGCACTTTCTGGTAGTGGCCCAGCCTATTACTTCCTGTTTATGGAGGCGATGGAGCAAACGGCTCAAAAACTTGGTTTAGATGAAAAAACCGCACACTTGTTAACATTACAAACTGCCTTAGGGGCAGCCAAAATGGCATTAGAAAGCAATCAAGACTGT
>JAUUDE010000003.1 GCA_030826915.1 Thiomicrospira sp. | reverse complement strand
TTTGATTCCTACCCTGTTTATCTTTATTGCTCCGCCAGCAGTTGGATTCATCAGCTATATGGCATTAAATAATCATGAATTAAATCAGTTTGGAATGGTGCTTTATTTCTTTGGTTTAGCGATGACGTTATTGATGTTGGTGTCAGTTGGTAAATTTATGCAACTTACGTTTGCATTATCCTGGTGGGCATTTACCTTTCCCTTAGCCGCAATGGCAATTGCCAGCTATCAAATGGCACATATTTCTAATAGTGATTTTTATTTTTATATCGCTTTAGCAATTCATGCAACGCTGTTTATATTGGTTTTAAACTTCTTAGCTAAAACCGTACGTGCCGTCTATCTACAGCAAATCTGTAATGACAAACACTAATACATCAACTGCTAAATTAAATTGAGTTATTTAATGCCAAAAATCGATAGATTTACCATATCAATGGAAGCTAGAGACCATGAGTGTGATATTCAAGGAGTGGTGAATAATGCCCATTATCAACATTACTTTGAACATGCACGACACCGCTTTTTACTAATAAACAATATTGATTTTGCCGAACTAGCTAAAAAAAATATTAACCTGATGGTGACACAAATTGGGATTGAATATAAGCAGTCATTAAAGGCACATGATCAATTTAAGGTTACCGTTGAACCAATAAGAATCTCAAGGTTAAAAGTCTGTTTTGTACAAAAGCTATACCACGCTCACACAAACCAACTGATGGCAGTAGCACAAACAACCATCGTAACCGTTGGCAAAGACGCCAAGCCTATGAGAAAAAGCCCTTTAGAGGCTTTATTTAACTAAATACAAGGAAACAAATATGAAAATTGCCATTACCAGCCCTAATGCTAAAACCATTGCAGGCCATGCAGGGAAATGCCCAGGGTATTTAATCTACAACATCAACCAAGATAAAACCGTTACCAAATCTCACATTAAACTAACAAAAGAACAGGTATTTAAAAACTTTTCAGGCGCTTTATCGCAAAACCCACAACACCCTCTTCATGATATTGATGTCTTTATCACTCAAGGTTTAGGTGATGGTTTAGCCAACCGTTTATCGCGGGATAATATTCAAGTATACAAAACTGAAGAATCGGATCCAGAGGCAATTATTCAATCTATTACTTCCTATTAAATACGACCTATTAAACCCGTATCGAAAACAATCACTACATTTGCAAGACAATCCTACCAGGCCTGGTTACTTTCTTTGAAACAAAATCCAGACAATAAAAAACCCTGCAATTCATAAGAATGACAGGGTTTTAATATACTGTTTTTTAGCGAGCGTTTTTGCCAAGGTCAAGGCGGAGTTAGGTGAAGTTTAGTAAACTAAACGAACCTAACGACAACGCAGAAATTGACAAAACAAGCCGCTAAAAAATTAGTTTTTCTCTTGGTCTACGATCTTATTAGACGCAATCCAAGGCATCATGCCACGTAGTTTTTTACCAACTACTTCAATTCCATGCTCTGCGTTGTTACGACGCGCAGCAGTCATTGATGGGTAACCAGACTGACCTTCAAGGATGAACTGCTTAGCGTATTCACCAGACTGGATGTTTTTAAGTGCTTGACGCATTGCTGCACGAGATTCGTCATTGATAACCTGTGGACCCGTTACATACTCACCATACTCAGCGTTGTTTGAGATTGAGTAGTTCATGTCCGCGATACCACCTTCAAACATTAAGTCAACGATAAGCTTAAGCTCGTGTAGACATTCGAAGTAAGCCATCTCTGGCTCGTATCCAGCTTCAACAAGTGTGTCAAAACCTGCTTTAACAAGTTCAACCGCACCACCACAAAGTACAGCTTGCTCACCGAATAAATCTGTTTCACACTCATCACGGAATGTGGTTTCGATAATACCAGTACGTCCACCACCAACACCAGAAGCGTAGGATAATGCGATTTCTTTTGCGTTACCAGAAGCGTCTTGCTCAACCGCGATAAGATCAGGGATACCGCCACCACGTACAAATTCAGAACGTACTGTGTGACCAGGAGCCTTAGGTGCAATCATAATTACATCTAAGTCTTTACGAGGTATGATTTGGTTATAGATGATTGCGAAACCGTGAGCAAATGCTAAAACAGCACCTTGTTTGATGTTTGGTTCAATCTCTTCTTTATAAAGAACAGATTGGAATTCGTCTGGAGTAAGAATCATAACAACATCTGCACCTGCAACAGCTGTTGCAACATCTGCAGTTTTAAGGCCGTAACCTTCTGCTTTAGCAATTGAAGAAGAACCCGCACGAAGACCAACAGTGACATCAACACCTGAATCTTGTAGGTTTGCTGCGTGAGCATGCCCTTGAGAACCAAAACCGATGATGGCAACTTTTTTACCTTGGATGATTGATAGATCGCAGTCTTTATCGTAATAAACTTGCATTGTTATATCCTTAAATTATTTGAATACGTTAAATGTGTATTCGTTGTTACTATTAAATTTGAATTTAAATTTGAGTGTTGTCGCATCCTGCTTTTATAGCCGCATAATCAACAACTTAGTTATACATGTAAACTCTTTTCGCCACGCATAACACCTACTGTTCCTGAACGTACTGTTTCTAAAATCAGTACAGGATCAATGGTGTCGATAAATGCGTCTAACTTTTGAGACTTACCAACCATTTGAATGGTATAGGTTGTAGAAGTTACATCTACAATGTCGCCTCTAAAAATGTCGGCCAATCGTTTGTACTCTTCACGCATATCACCGGTTGCAGAAAGTTTGATTAACATCAGTTCACGCTCAATATGTTCACCTTCAGTTAAATCTAAAACTTTTACTACATCAACTAGGCGGTTTAAGTGTTTAACCACCTGTTCAATCTGCGCAGAAGTTCCACTTGTTACAAGCGTTAAACGTGATAAAGAGTCATCTTCTGTAGGTGCAACCGTTAATGCATGAATGTTATAGCCACGAGCTGAGAACAATCCTGCTACACGAGACAGTGCACCTGATTCATTTTCCATCAACATTGAAATTATATGTTTCATCGTTTGCACCTATACCAAAATCATTTCATTAAGGCCTGCACCAGCAGGAATCATTGGGTAAACGTTTTCTTGCTGATCAGTCAGAATATCTACAAATACCAAACGGTCTTTATACTTATCAGAAAAAACTTCTTCAAGTTGTGCATCTAATGTTTTAGGGTCTTCAATACGGACACCAACGTGACCATAGGATTCAGCCAATTTTACAAAATCTGGAAGAGAATCCATATAAGACATCGAATAACGGCGCTCATAGAAGAACTCCTGCCACTGACGAACCATGCCTAAGAATCCGTTATTTAAGCAGATAATCTTGACAGGTAAGCCGTATTGCAAACAGGTTGACAGCTCTTGAATATTCATTTGAATTGAACCTTCACCAGTAATACAAATACTCGTAGCCTCTGGATGTGCCATTTGCACACCCATTGCCGCTGGCAAACCAAAGCCCATTGTGCCTAGTCCACCAGAATTAATCCAGCGACGTGGTTTATCAAATGGATAATACTGAGCAGCATACATCTGGTGTTGACCAACATCAGATGAAACGTACGCATCTCCATTTGTTGCCCGCCAAACAGACTCAACCGCTGCTTGAGGTTTGATTTTTGAGCCTATAGTGTCATAGCGTAAACAGTTGGTTGCTCGCCATTCTTCAATTTGTGACCACCAATCCGCTAAAGCTTCTTTGTCTGATTTCAACGTTGTTTCATCAAGAATGGCATTCATCTCTGTCAGAACTTGTTTTACTGGCCCAACAATTGGAATGTCTACAATCACATTCTTAGAAATTGACGCTGGATCAATATCAACGTGTATGATTTTTGCATCAGGACAAAACTTTTCAAGATTTCCGGTTACGCGGTCATCAAAACGTGCACCGATGGCAATAATTAAATCACTATGGTGCATTGAAAGGTTTGCCTCATAAGTTCCGTGCATCCCCAACATTCCAAGCGACTGTTTATCTGAAGCCGGGAAAGCTCCTAACCCCATCAGGGTTTGTACAATTGGGAAGCCCAATTTATGAGTTAGCTTGGTTAGTTCAGCAGAAGCGTCGCCTAAAACACTACCACCACCAGAATATAAAATAGGACGCTTTGCTGAAAGCATCATTTCTACTGCTTTCTTAATCTGTCCACTATGACCCTTTGTTACAGGCAAATAGGAGCGCATATCAACTTCTTGTGGATATACATAGGAGCTTTTGGCGGTTTGAATATCTTTTGGAATGTCAACCACAACTGGGCCTGGTCGGCCCGTTGTTGCTAAATAAAACGCTTTTTTGAGCGTATCAGCAAGGTCGTTAACATCCTTAACTAAGAAGTTATGTTTTACGATAGGTCTTGTAATACCAACCGTATCAATTTCTTGGAATGCATCTAAACCAATCATTGCCGTAGGCACCTGACCTGTTATGCATACCATTGGAATTGAATCCATATAGGCGGTTGCTATCCCAGTTACGGCATTAGTTGCCCCCGGGCCTGAAGTTACAAGGACCACTCCTGGTTTACCTGTAGAGCGCGCATAGCCGTCTGCAGCATGTACCGCAGCCTGTTCATGACGCACTAAAATATGGTTTAATTTATCAGCGTCAGTATCAAGGGCATCATAGATAGGCAAAACTGCACCACCTGGATAACCCCATATATGCTCTACTCCCTCGTCCTCGAGATAATGTACAAGGATTTGGGCACCAGTCATTTCCACAACTTAGTTCCTCTTAGTAATGATCTGTTTTCTAAGCATTTCTCAGAGAAAATAAACTTAAAAAAACAAACATAAATTAGATTAAATTTATCACGCGACTTTTTGAAGTGATAAGAGAATAATTATATAAGATTTTAAGCCGTTTTAGAACCAAAATAGGAGATTTTCATCGGTTTTTTACAACAAAAGCATCTTAAATATTAAGCATTTAATTGTGTTTGGTTTAAAAAACAACAAAATTGTTCTTTACAGGCAGGTTTTTGATAGTTTGATAGCCGTAAATTATTTTTGAAATTCGGGTAAAAGCAGGTATTTTCGATAGTGATTTAACTCATCAATAGACTCTAAAATATCCGCTAAAGCTAAATGCGCACCACTCTTTTGATGGGACTGATAAACTTTAGGTGCCCAACGGCGTGATAACTCTTTTAACGTGCTGACATCTAAATTTCGGTAGTGAAAAAAACTTTCCAACAAAGGCATTTGTTCAACCATAAAGCGTCGATCTTGACAGATACTGTTACCACACATAGGTGACTTACCGGCAGGCACATACTCTTTTAAAAACTCAATCGTCTGTTTTTCAGCCTCTTGCATAGTCACATGACTTTCTTGTACACGTTTGGTTAAACCTGATTTACCATGATGTGTCGTGCACCAGTTATCCATTAAATCTAATTCAGATTGTGCGGTTTGAATGGCAATAACTGGCCCTTCTGCCAACACATTTAATTCACTATCCGTGACAACCGTAGCAATTTCAATAATCTTGTGCTGTTTTGGCTCCAGACCTGTCATTTCTAAGTCAATCCAGATTAAATTGTTATCCGATTTCATAATTTTTCCACTTAATTTGAGCCTTGGCACTTTAAAGACAACCCATAAATACAAAATTTAACGATGGAGCTAAACAACTCTAAACCAGGTAGGCTGATTAATTTTCTGGGTTATTTATTGGTTTATCTACCGCATTAACGGCTCTTAACATACAATATGCGCTTATCTTAACGTAGAATTTCTACAGAAAACATAGCCAACGCTAAAATTACAACCGACATAGGCTCAAATATGAATTGGATTACACCGCTATTTTTAGGCGCTTTATTTATTAACCTTTTAATTGAAGTTTGGTTAAACATTAAAAACCAATTTTACATTGGTAAGCACCGCAACCAAGTTCCTGAAGATTTTGCAGAGGTTGTTAGCCTAGAAGCGCATCAAAAAGCTGCAGATTATAGCCGTGCAAAACTGCAGCTTGGACGCTTGGGTTTATTTTATGATGCGGCAATTCTTTGGTTTATGACATTAGGCGGTGGTTTTCAAAGCATCTATTCAGCTTGGTTAACCAGTGGTTTAGACACACAATGGACAGAAGTTGCATTTTTATTATCCACCTTATGGATACTCTCTATTCTGCACTTACCGTTTAGTATTTTAAGCACCTTTAAAATTGAAGCCGAATTTGGATTTAACAAAACTACCCCCATCAAATTCATCACCGATTTACTCAAACAGTGGTTGTTAATTTTAGTGTTAGGCCTGCCGCTTATTTGGGTGATTTTAAGCATTATGACTCAGTTTATTGACCAGGCCTGGTGGTTTTACACTTGGGTTGTTTGGATGAGTTTTCAGCTAGTCATCATGTGGGCTTATCCTAAATGGATAGCACCAATCTTTAATAAATTTACCCCTCTTGAAGATGAAGAGATGAAAACTCGTATTACTAACTTGCTGGAACGTACAGGATTTGAATCAAACGGTATTTTTGTTATGGATGGCTCTTCTCGTTCAGGTCACGGCAACGCTTATTTTACAGGCATGGGAAAAAACAAACGCATTGTGTTTTTTGATACCTTGCTTGAAAGCTTAACACCTGAAGAGGTTGAAGCCGTGTTAGCCCACGAACTAGGTCATTTTAAACATGGACACATTCGTAAGCGTTTGATTGAAGGCACGGTATATAGTTTAATTGGTCTAGCATTGTTAGGTTGGTTGATTCAACTACCTGAATTCTACACAGGCCTGGGTATGCAAGACCAGTCACCTGCTATTGCCCTTTTACTGTTTATGACAGCCGTGCCTGTGATGTTCTTTTTTATGGGGCCAATTGGTGCAATGAAAAGTCGTAAACATGAATTTGAAGCCGATGCCTTTGCCGCGGAACACGTAGGCTCTGAACACCTTATTTCTGCGCTATTAAAAATGTACCGCGATAATGCCAGTACTTTAACACCAGATCCACTGTTTTCAGCTTATCATGACAGTCATCCACCAGCGAAAATTCGCATCGATCACTTAAAAAAATTAGCTGAAAAACACGCAAAAAAGCAAGATTAACCTCTTAGCTATAAAATTGATTTACAAATATATTTAGTCGACTATTTACCACTTTAGAAATTAGGAATTATCAATGAGCAATACATCTGCCTTAGTTGAAGAATTATTAAGCCAACACTGTGAAGACATCGCAAAAGGAAGTAAGCCAATTATTATTCCAACAATTGAGAGTAACTTAAGTCATCTTAACGGTTGGGAAGCACCTTTAAATTATGCAAGCATTGCCAAAACATTCTCATTTAAGAATTACCACCAAACGATTGCTTTTGTAAATGCAGTGACATGGTTAGCAAACAAAGAGGACCACCACCCTAAAATTTGCTTTGACTACAACTCTTGTGAAATTACCCTAACGACTCATAACGCTAAAGGTCTCACCATGAACGATATGATTATGGCAGCTAAAATTAATGCGCTTTTAGACTAAAAGTACCACAATAAAAATGGCTAAACGCAAGTTAACACACCAGCAAAGACGTCGAGTTGAGGGTAAAAACCGTAACAAAAAACTCGACAAACCAAACGCAAATTCGACCTCTCAATTAGGCGAAGAGCAACCAGGCCTAGTCATTACTAGCTTTGGTAAACGTGTGCTTGTTGAAGACATTCACGGTGAACATTTTAGTTGTGCCATTCGTCAACATTTAGGCAAACTGGTTGCTGGTGACCAAGTCATATGGCAAACGGACCTAGAGGATAAAACAGGCGTGGTGGTTCAATTGCAACCTCGAACTCATGAACTTAGCAGGCCTGGGTTTAGAGGACAAACCCGCATGATTGCCGCCAATATTGATTTTATTGGTATTGTTATGCCCGTTGTTCCAGGCATTCATCCAGACATGATCGACCGTTATTTAGTTGCGGCAAAACAGTTAGATATTCCCGCTGTAATTATTATTAATAAAGTCGATTTGCTAGAAACGGATGATGACTGGCAAGCAGTTGCCGCCCTTTTAGAGCCTTACGATGCTTTAGGCATTGAATTAATTCCAGCATCAACCATCTCTAATGAAGGCCTTCAGACTCTGCAAGAGTTTATGGAGGATAAAAACAGCGTGTTTGTTGGCCCTTCTGGCGCGGGAAAATCCTCTTTAATTAATGCACTGATTCCTGATTTGGATATTCGTGTTGGACAACTTTCTGAATCCACTGGCCTGGGTAAACATACAACCACAAATAGTATTCTGTATCACCTAGCCAGGCCTGCTGCAAATAATGACGAATTAATGGCAACAGGTAATCTAATTGATTCACCAGGCATTCGCCAATTTAGTCCATCACCATGCGAACTCTCTGAACTAGAAAGTTACTACCCTGACTTTGCACCTTATTTGGGCCACTGTAAATACAAAAACTGCAGTCACACCATTGAGCCGCACTGCGCAATTCGTGAGGCTGTAGACAACGATAAGATTGCCCTGAGTCGCTATCAAAGCTTTCAAAGGCTACTTGAAGAGTTTAAAACCGCAACGAACCCGGCAACATAGAATTTTAGTATATGTGTCTTAATTTAAATATGCCTTAGGTTGAAGCAAACCAAACAGAGGTGGCGTACAGTAACCCCATACTGCCGAATATGGCAAACACCCAAAATAGAAACACCAAACCGATATGAACAGGCTTGCGTATTAACTTTAATAAAAACCAGCTAATTGCCGTCAAAACCATTGCAACCAGCATTAAACGTATCATCATCATAAAATTATTCCAACTTTTCTTAGTTTACTGTTTATTCATTATTTATAAGTCTATCATTTAAACCAAAAAATGCGCATTTATCCTATCTTTAATCTGTATTTTTTAGACTCTAATTCAAAGAAAATAAATAAAAATTAACGAAATTTTGTTTGAGTAATATAATGTTTAGAAAGTAAATAAGAGAGGTTCATCAAAGGTAGTCAACACTTATTACGTATTACTACAATATTTAATGAATTTTTAAGGGTTGCTCAAGCCTTCTTTCTTGACTCTAGGCACCATTTCGTTTGTAATTGCACCCAGGGATAAAACCCGAAACTTTTTAACAGTGCTTTAGGAGAGTACAAATGAAAAATACATTAATTGCACTAGCTGCGGCTGGTCTAGTTTCTTTCGGTGCAGCTGCTCAAGCTGGTGATGCAACTGCTGGTCAAGCTTCTTACGCTACTTGCGTAGGTTGTCACGGTGCTGCTGCTGAAGGTGGTGTAGGTCCTAAGCTTGCTGGTCAAGCTCCTGCTGATATCGTAGCTAAGCTTCACAAGTATAAAGCTGGTGAACAAGTTGGTCCTATGACTTCAATGATGGCTCCAATGGCTGCTGGTCTTTCTGACGCAGATATGGAAAACATCGCAGCATACGTTGCTTCTCTATAATTTGTAGAGTTTAAACGTTAAGAACCGCCTACAGGTTTTACCTTAGGCGGTTTTTTTATAGATAAATTTTATGCTGCTTGTAAAATGATAAAAATTCATAGGGCAATAAACTTGATTTAATTACCCTATCGCTATAAATTAACAGTTTATGTATTCACGAGATCTTTGTGGCTTTCGCATAGCTCTCATCAATTAAAAGAGAACCAATATGAAAAAACTACTGATTGCAACACTTTCAACAGGCCTACTTCTTTCTGCTAATGTTCAAGCGGAAGCTCCTGCAGCACCTGCTAAAGCGGCAACGTGTGTTGGTTGTCACGGTGCTGATGGTAATAGCATGGTACCTAATTTTCCTAAATTGGCGGGTCAACACGCAAGTTATTTAGAAAAACAATTAAAAGACTTTAGAGATGGTTTTCGTAAAGACGCAACCATGGCTCCTTTTGCTAAGGGCTTAACGGATGCAGAAATAAAAGAACTTTCTGCCTATTACGCCGCTCAAACAGCAAAATAATTTGGCAAAAATCACCTCATTAAACAGTTTTGTAATTTTTATTGAATAAGAGTTACCAGGCCTGGTCATTCGGACCACTGAAATAAAATACTTATTCATGATTACAAATATAAAAAAAGGCACATAATTTATGTGCCTTTTTTGTTGGTGCAACAAAGCTTATGTTATGTAACTGAACAAAAATGAACTATCTTACGTGAATTTTTGGCTAAAAATCATAAGCAACGATTACATTTTGCGTTTGAGTAAGTGTATTGGCAAATACCCAAGTTTCCCTTGGAATAAATGGAGCAAAGTTCTTAGCGTAGAGAACGATTAAACAATCTCAACTGTCCGAAGCTGAGCTTGCTCAGCAAGTTGCGAGATTGTCTGTGAACAGCTTAGAACTTGCTCATTTGTGGAGTGGGGTGCCCTTTGTTTGCTTACTTTGTTTGGGCAAGCAAACAAAGTAAGGGGAAACCTGGTAGAAAATATCAAGGCGAAGTCATTAAATTAAAAGGCTTCTCAACTGTCGTGTGATACAAGGTTAAGTAGAAACTTTTACACTTAAAGCAATACTTTTTCTACACCTTCATTCTCTAGTCTATTCACAAACTGACCTTTCCAGTTATCGCCATAAAGATTCTTAGCTA
>JAUUDE010000091.1 GCA_030826915.1 Thiomicrospira sp. | reverse complement strand
GCTTGATTTGATGCTTGATTTGACGTTTGTGGAGAAACCTGCAACTCATGCGCTTTAGAAATGGCTTCAACACTAATGCTATTAATCATAATGGCGGTGTTAGTTTGAACAAAGCCAAACTGTTGTTGATGCTGAAGCGCAAACTGAGCTTTATAGTCTTCTATTTGTGACTCGGTAATTTGATCTACGTCAGAAAAAGCAATATCCAACAAAGTATCACTGCCCAAATACTGTAAATGTAGAGTAATGATGATTTCACCCAACTCTTCATTTTGCTGTTTTAAAAGTGAGCAGGCCTGGTTGGTTTGGCTTTTTATTCCTGTTTGAATACTATCAACCGCGTTAGCAGGTAAGTTCAGCTCTTTAATCGGTTTACCGTAAGATTGGGTTTCTATTACTCGTTTTTGCGCTAATCCCATTCCATAGGCAGAAAGTACCCCTGAGTATGGATGCAGCAATATTTGTTTTATGCCTAACTTATCGGCCACCGCACAAGCGTGTTGTCCGCCGGCACCGCCAAAACTCACCAAAGTGTAGTCTTTAAGGTCGTAACCACGCTGTGTGGATATTTTTTGTACTGCATTCGCCATGTTTTCAGCTGCGATACCTAAAGCACCTTCGGCTAAGTTTTCGGCTGAAATTTTTAATTGCTTGGATAGGGTTTCAAACTCAGCTTGAACGGCGTTAAGGTCTAACGGTAAGTTGGCCTCTTTACCAAAAACGGCTGGAAAAAACTGTGGTTGTAAGCGCCCCAACAACACATTGCAATCGGTCACCGTTAAAGGGCCACCACGGCGATAAGATGCAGGCCCTGGATTGGCTCCTGCGGATTCTGGCCCCACTCGCAATTCATTATGTAGGGTTTGAATAATCGAGCCACCGCCAGCGGCAACTGTATGGATATCTAGCATCGGTACACGCATTTGAATGCCAGCCACTTCGGTTTCAAAGCTACGTTCAAATTGGCCTGCATAGTGTGAAACATCGGTAGATGTACCGCCCATATCAAAACCAATTAAGTTTTCGTAACCTGCGTGCTGTGCCGTTTTAACCGCTGCCACAATACCGCCAGCAGGGCCAGATAAAATCGCATCTTTACCTTGAAACTTTTTGGCTTCGGTTAGACCGCCATGAGATTGCATAAACTGCAAATCCACACCTGGTAAGGCCTGTGCAACTTGTTGAACATACCGTTTTAATATTGGGCTTAAATAGGCATCAACAACCGTTGTTCGGCCACGTGAGATGTACTTAATTAGAGCAGACGTTTGGTGAGAGGTGGAGATTTGTTCAAAGCCAATCTCTTGCGCCCATTTTGCTACTTGTTGTTCATGTTGTGGATTTAAGTAGCCATGCAACAGCGCAATCGCTATGGCTTTCACGCCTTGGTTTTTTAAGTTTTGAAGCTGTTGGCGAGTGTGCTTTTCGTTTAAAGGAACGACTTCTTCACCTTGTGCATTTAAGCGACCAGCAATCTCAATGCTATTGGCGTATAAAGGGCGAGGCGTTTGTACATTTAAGGCAAAGATGTCTGGACGATTTTGGTAACCAATTTCTAAGGCCTGTTTAAACCCTTGGTTGGTAATTAAGGTAACCGCTTCACCTTTACGTTCAAGCAAGGCATTGGTGGCAACGGTGGTGCCCATTTTTACGCAGTGAATTTTTTCTGCAGGAATCGTTTTATCGTTATTTATGTTAAGAAAGTAGCGAATACCTGCAATGGCTGCATCCTGATACTGCTCAGGGTTTTCAGAGAGCAGCTTATGTGTACGCAGTTTTTGCTCAGGATCAAGTGCGATAATGTCGGTAAAAGTGCCACCACGATCAATCCAAAATTGCCATTTTTTAGTCTCTACTGCCAAGGTTGATGCTGCCGAATTTGCCATAAAATGCGTTACTGCTTAAAGCGTTAGTTGAAAAGCGTTTATTATCGCGTGTGAAACCACATAGGTAAAGAAAACCAATGATTTTAAGCGAGTCTGTTAAGACAACTGCCAAGCCATAATTTAAAGTGCGAGTTATTCAGAGTCGACTATTTAGCTTTATGCGATAATGAGCGCGTACAAATGTTATATCACTAAAGAACTTTGTTTTATTCGCTCATTTTATTTGGCTTTTGGAGAAATCAACTTGCAATCCAACTTATCTGTAACGCAAAAATCAGAACCTCAAACCATATTTAGCCTTCTAGCAGAGGTGATGACATGGGGTTTCTGGAAACAGGTTTTTTTGCATTTTATAAATCGACAGGGAACCGATGCCGTAGCGATTTTGGCATATACGTCATTGGTTGGCATTGTGCCAATGCTAGCGGTTATGTTGGGTTTGTTTTCTGTATCCAATTATTTTGCTTCCTTTGAGAGTTTGGTTATGGAGCAGGTGGTAGGAAATTTAATACCAAGTTCTCAACCGGTCATTGAAGAATACTTGTTTAAGTTCTCTCTGCAGGCTTCGAGTTTAAAAGGCCCAGGCCTGGCAGTTATGTTATTTACCACCTTGATGTTGTTATGGAAAGTCGACCAAAAATTAAACGGCCTTTGGTCTGTAAGACTAGAGAGAAAGTGGTGGGTAAGTCTTCTGCGTTATTTAGGCATTAGTTTATTAGGCCCTTTACTGCTTGGCCTTAGCTTGGTAGTTAGTTCATCACTATTGGCTTTACCTTTGATTTTCGATGCCACACCTTGGATTAATGAATTAACCTCTGGTTTGAAAATTGTGCCTTTAATATTGGCTTGGCTCGGGTTTACCGCATTATATAAATTAGTGCCAATTGCAAAGGTTACGTTTAAAGTTGCGTTAATAGCAGGCCTGTTTGCTATGTTGCAATTGGAACTACTCAAATCTGGTTTTGCATTATATGTAGAGTGGTTTCCTACCTATGCTCTGGTATATGGTGCTTTTGCGGCCGTTCCGCTGTTTCTACTTTGGCTGTATTTACTTTGGTTTATTGTGATTTGGAATGGTGCAGTGGTAGTGATATTGTCAAAAAAAAATAAATTAGAGAATAAAAAGGAAGATAATCAAACATTAAAACCAGTAGTTTTAGCTGACACAAATACAAAAATTGCAACGGATAAGCAAAAGTGAATCAACAAAACAGCAGCTCATCTTCTATCACATTTGCAACGCTGTCCTTGTTTTTATTATTGATAGTGGGCGTGCTCTTTCATATTAGTTCGGGTAGCGTATCTATCGACTTATCATCCTATCTTTCTGGGCTCAACCAGCAACAAACCATTGTATTGTGGGAACTGAGATTACCAAGATTACTCCTGGTAGCGGTGGTTGGTGCAGGCTTAGCCGTTGCTGGTGTGGCTTTACAAGCCTTATTCAGAAACCCTTTGGCAGAACCAGGCCTGATAGGTGTTTCTAGCAGTGCCGCTTTGGGTGCGGTGTTTATGATTGTCTTGGGCTCTAGTTTCTTTACCAGTATACAGGCCTGGCAAATGGGGTTATCGGCATTTTTGAGTGCGGGCTTGGCGACACTTTTTATTTACTCTTTAGCAACGCGATATGGCCGTACAGATGTGGCTTTAATGTTACTGGCAGGGGTTGCAATCAATGCCATTGCAGGTGCATTAACTCAACTCTTAATTAGCATTTCTGACGATGCGCAATTACGCACAGTCACTTTTTGGATGATGGGCTCCTTTGCCAATGTTAGTTGGCCTTCAGTTATAGCTGTATTTTTGGTTACGCTCTTTACATCGTTAGCCTTATGGCGTTTAGCACGTTCGTTAAACGCTTTTATGTTAGGCGAAAACGTCTGTTTGCACATGGGCTATGATGCTAAAAAAATTAAATGGCAAGTTATGTGGGGCAGTGCTTTTATGGTGGGCATTGCGGTAGCCACCGTTGGCGTGATTGGTTTTGTAGGCTTAATTGTGCCACACATTATTCGTTTGTGGGTTGGCTCAGATCATCGTCAACTTATTCCATTAAGTGCATTAGCAGGTGCTGTTTTATTAGTGTTTGCCGACTGGATTGCTAAAACCCTGATTGCACCCTCTGAATTACCGATTGGATTATTTATGGCATTGCTTGGTGGGCCATTCTTTTTAGTGATGTTACTGAATCAGCGCAAAGGGTGGGTTAAATAGTGAACGCCAACACAAATAATTCAGCTGCTATAAAAGACATTGTGTGTCAAAAATTAAGCTATAAAGTGCATAATAAAACCCTGCTAATGGGTGTTGATACCGTTTTTAATGCGGGGAAAATTAGTGTTGTTTTAGGTAAAAATGGAGCAGGTAAATCCACATTACTCTCTTTATTAACTAAAGAGATTACGGCCACCGATGGTTCTATTTTGTGGCATAAGAAACCCATAGAAAACTGCACCTTTGCAGAGCTTGCTTTGCAACGTTCGGTATTACCGCAGCTACAAAACATGGTGTTCTCGCTAAAGGTTCAACAGCTTATTGAGTTGGGTGCAGAAGTTCAGCAAAAAACCAATTATATCGATGACATAACTTTTTCGGTAATGCAGGTTTGTGATATTGAACATCTCGCACAGCGTGATGTGATAACGCTATCTGGGGGTGAGCAAAAACGTGTGCAGTTAGCTCGTGTATTAGCGCAGATTTGGCCTGTAGAAGCGATACAAAGTGGTGAACAAAACCCCTTTTCAGGAAAATGGTTGTTTCTTGATGAATGGACAACAAGTTTGGATTTACATCACCAACAACAGCTGGCTCTTTATTTTAAGAAGTGGTCACAACAAGGCTTAGGTATTGTGATGGTGTTACATGATTTGAACTTGACGAGTCAGCTTGCAGACCAAGTAAAAATCCTTAAACAAGGTCAGCTTGCTATAGAAGGCAATGCGCTTGAAGTCTTCACCGAAAAGAATGTAAAGCAAACTTTAGACCTTGATATTATGATAAAAAATATAGAAAGTGTCGCGCAGCCAATCATTGTACCCAGGGAAGTGCTGATTAAATAGCTTGCCCAGAAACCAAGGCATTTAATCAGCACTTGCCTATACAAAATAACCATTTATTTTAAATGGTTTGAAAGTTTTACAGGCCTGGTCGGTCTTATCAGGTAACAGTATCAAAATTTTAGTAAAAACCTTGAAGTGAACCTAATTATGAGACGATTTGATGCAGAATAAAAATCGGTTTTTTGAACAGCTAGTATCAGCCTATGCGAATGACTTATATCGTTACGCATACTGGTTATGCAAGCAACCAACCCTTGCTGAAGATTTAGTACAAGAGACTTTTTCTCGTGCTTGGAAATCGATAGAGAGCTTAAAAGATGAAAAGGCGGCCAAGGCTTGGTTGATTACCATCTTACGCAGAGAGAACGCAAGATTATATGAAAAATACCAACCTCAACTGCTTGAGATAGAAGAGAGCTTGGTTGCTGATGATTTTCATAATGAACCAAGTATCAAGTTAGAAAAAGCGCAATTGCATCAGTTAATTTTAAAGTTACCAGATGAATATAAAGAACCTTTAATTTTACAAGTTATGTGGGGCTTTAGTGGAGACGAGGTAGCCAAAGAACTCGACCTAAAACTGGCCACCGTAAACACGCGGCTTTTTAGAGCCAGACAACAACTGAAACAGATAATGAACAACGAAAGCAGCAAATTTAATTTAACTACAGAACAAGAGGGAGCAAAAAAATGAATGAAATCAATTTTCGTACAAAATTACTGACGCACCCTCAAATTTTAGATGATGAGATGTTGGATTTTTTAGAACAAAATCCGGATAAAAAGCAACAGGTACAAATGGTTCGTGACTTTGACCAGCAGATTTCAGACGTACTGGATGTGGATGTGCCTGAAGGCTTGCACGCCCGAATTTTGTTAAACCAAAGTTATCAGCAGAACCTTGAAGCGAGCAATGATTCAAGTACTGAAGCTGTGAATAACACAGAGCAAAGTTTAGGTACAGATAAGCTCTAGAGCTTGAATCAAACTCAAAGACAACAAGCACAATAGGTTGGTTTGAAAATCCATTATTTAGTTCTTGGAAAGGTGCTATGGCCGCGAGTGTGATGGCGTTTGCCATTGTTTTTGGTGGTTGGCAATATTCTCATCAACTTCCTGCATTTTCACCTGAGGCCACAGTAAACCACATTATTGCGCACATTCAAGAAGATCCAAGCTTAATGACTGCTGTCAAATTGCCAAATAGCGAGCAGGAATTACAACAACTGTTTGCTAGTGTGGGTGCGCAGCTCTCTAAACCCGTTGAGGGTATGAGTTACGCAGGTATCTGTGATGTAGAAGGGCAAAAAGGGCTGCACATTGTGATGCAAGAACAAGGTCATCCCGTCACAATTATTGTGATGCCAGGACATAAAGTTGCCGCAATACAAGCGTTTAATAAGAGTAACTATAAAGGTGAATTGATACCAGTGCATGGTGGGGTCGTTGCTATTGTAGCCAATACTATGCAACAAGTGGCAATGGCACAGATGCGCTTTTTTAAAGCGGTAAAGTTTGCTTAAGTTTATAACGTTGTGTTAAAGCATAAGTTTTGAAAATAGGTTTAGATAGTAACAAAAAAGCCAGTGAAATGATTCTTACACTGGCTTTTTTGTAATTGAAAATAACGGGCTATAGAGTTATAAAGCGAAATCGCTAAAATCGTCCGTTGCTACCTTTGAATCCACTTGTCCCACCAGATAAGAGCTAATTTCTGACTCTTGCGGTGCAACCTGAACATTATCACTCACTAGCCAATTATTCATCCAAGGAAGCGGGTTGCTGGTGTTCTCAAAAATAGGATTCAGCTTAATCGCCTTAAGACGCACATTGGTAATGTACTCAACGTAGTCTTTAAGAATATTTGCATTTAAACCAATCATGGAACCATCTTTAAACAAGTAGTCTGCCCACTCTTTTTCCTGCTCAGCCGCTTCACGGAAAATGGCATAAACCGCTTCTTCCTGTTCTTTAGCAATCTCGGCCATTTCAGGGTCATCATTGCCTTCTGCTAACAAAGTAATCATATTTTGTGTGCCAGACAGGTGTAAAGCTTCATCACGAGCAATTAACTTGATGACTTTTGCATTCCCTTCCATTAATGAACGTTCTGCAAATGAAAAACTGCACGCAAAAGAAACATAGAAACGAATCGCTTCAAGTACATTTACCGACACAATGGTTAAGTACAGTGATGTTTTAATTTTTTTACGGAATGCATCATCTTCATTAATATCAATCGAATTTGCATACATATAGTTGGTTAACGCAATCAATTCATCATAGTGCAGGGTAACACTTTCGGCACGCTTGGTGATTTCTTCGTTGCTGACAATATCGTCAAATACCAGTGATGGATCCGCCACAATATTACGAATAATATGAGTGTAAGAACGACTGTGAATGGTTTCTGAGAAAGCCCAAGTTTCAATCCAGGTTTCCAATTCTGGAATAGACACAAGTGGCAGTAATGCTACGTTAGGAGAGCGCCCTTGAACAGAGTCCAATAAAGTTTGGTATTTTAGATTGCTTATAAAAATGTGTTTTTCATTTTCAGGTAAATCTGAATACTCAGTACGATCACTTGATAAATCCACCTCTTCTGGACGCCAGAAAAAACTCAATTGTTTCTCAATAAGTTTTTCAAAAAACGGATATTTTTGTACATCGTAACGGGCAACATTGACGTTTTGTCCAAAGAACATAGGCTCTGTAAGAGCATTGTTTGTGGAACGACAAAAAGTAGAATAAGTATGTTTATCTTGGCAGCTCATAATATGGTGTACCTAGTATGGAATAATTTAGTAGAACTATTCTAGTCTAATTTTACATTTAAAACAGGGCATTATTTAATGCTAAAAGCAAAATTTTTATTCCAAAAATAAACTTTTAGAAACAATTCTGCTTGGAATTACTGATGGGATTCTAGATAATGAAACGACTAAGTCGACCCTGAACAACTTCTTTAAATTATGGCAAAGCCAGCTTTTCCTCAACAAGGCAGAATTTTGAAGTGCTATCTAGATAACATAAGAAATTCTAACGAAGTTGAGGGAAAACTGGCGCAGCCCCTCGGGTGGGCGTTTAAGCAGATATTCTCGTTGT